>JALVWZ010000435.1 GCA_027023115.1 Thermaceae bacterium | reverse complement strand
TGGAAAACAAACCGGTATCGCTCCAACGATACTCTCGATTGCAAAAAGCACGCCCGGCTCAGTCCGCGAAGGCGTCGCGTAAAGCGGGCATGAACTCGTGCGCTGCCAGGTCGAGACTGATCGGGGTGACGGAGGTGAAGCCCTGCCGCACCGCCCAGAGGTCGGTGCCCGGGTCTTCGCTGCCGGTCGGCTTACCGGCTATCCAATAGTAGGGGACGCCGTTCGGGTCTTCGCGCCTCACCACCGCGTCCTCGTAATGGTGCGTGGAGAGCTCGGTCACGCGCACGCCGCGCGGCTCGCCAACCGGAAAGTTGACGTTGAGGAAGACTTTCTCGGGCAGGCCGCGCTCGAGCACCCAGCGGGCGATGCGCACCGCCTCGCGGGCCCCGGGCCCAAAATCCATCTCGGAACGACTGCTAACGTCGAGACTGAAGGAAATGGACGGCACCCCCAGCGAGGTGCCCTCGATGGCTCCGGCGACGGTGCCGGAATGGGTCAGGTCGAGCCCCAGGTTGACGCCAATGTTGATGCCGCTGACCACTAAGTCGGGTTTTCCCAGCAGGTGCACCCCCAGCACCACGCAGTCGGCCGGGGTGCCGTCTACGCGATAGGCGGGTATTGGGTCCAGACCGGCGGCGGCGGTGTGCTTGAAGCGCAACGGCCGCCTGACGGTGATTCCGTGCCCCACAGCCGACTGTTCCACGTCGGGGGCGACCACGTAGACTTCGCCCAGCTCGGCCATGGATCGGGCGAGCGCCTTGATACCGGGAGAAAAAATGCCGTCGTCGTTGGTGACGAGTATCTTCATCTCCTCCAGCCTACACCGGTTAAGCTCAGGGTATGTTTCCGTTGGCCGATATCAACCGGCCCCTGCGCCCGCCGCTGGTGGTCAAGCTGCTGGTGGCTCTGAACGTGCTCGTTTTCGCTTACGAACTCCTGCTAACACCGCCCGCCCGTCAGGCGCTCTTTGGCACCTACGGCTTCGTACCGGCGCAGTTCTGGGCCGACCCGCTCGGCAAAGGCTACCAACTCTTCACCAGCCAGTTCTTGCATGGCGGCTGGGCTCATATTCTTGGCAATATGTGGTTCCTCTGGGTCTTTGGCGATAACGTCGAGGACCGCCTCGGCAGCGGCCGCTTTACCCTCTTTTACCTGCTCGGCGGCGCACTGGCGGCGCTGGCTCAAGGGATCTACGGCCCAAACGTGAACGCGCCCATGATTGGCGCCTCGGGGGCAATTTCGGCGGTTATGGGCGCTTACGTGATAATGTTTCCGCAAGCGCGCATTCTAACGCTGCTTTGGCTGATAGTAGTGCCGCTGTTCTTCTATTTGCCGGCGTACGTCTATTTGGGCTACTGGGCGCTGGTGCAGTTCGTCTCGGGATTGTTTGGAGGCTCGCACGTAGCCTTCTGGGCTCACCTTGGCGGCTTTGGTTGGGGGTTGGCAGCGGTGCACACGCGCGCCTTCGGCCCCACCCTGCCGCCGTGGCGAAAAGCGTAGTCGATTTTTAACACGCTAGCGGGTTACTAGGCACTATCCTAAGTTAAGGGTGAGATGACCGGCGGCGACCTTTACAAACACCAGCTAATGGAGTATGCCCAGGACTTGGCCCGCGCCTATGGCGAGCTACGTCGCAGCCAGGCCGAGTTCCTGGCGACGCTGGTGGCGCTCTTGGAGATGAAGGCGCCGGCAATACGCGGTCATGCGCGGCGAGTGGCCTTTTGGTCGCTGCGGCTCAACGACGTCCTCGACAGGCCCCTCGACCCCGGCGCCCTGCGGGCGGCGGCGCTGGTCCACGACGTAGGCAAACTGGGTCTTCCCGACCGCCTCATCCAGGCGTGGGTGGCCAGGCGTGAGGACGACCGCCGCCTGATCCGGCTCCACCCCGAGATGGGCGCCTCGCTACTTGAGCACGTCTCGGCCTTTTCCGATTGGATCCCCTGGGTCCGCCACCACCACGAACGCTGGGATGGCACCGGTTACCCGGCAGGCTTGACGGCAAACGAAATACCCCTGGGAGCTCGTATTATCTGCCTGGCCAACGCCTTCGACTACCGCATGAACGACTACGGCAGCGACCCGGCGCATACCGTGTCCGGCACCATCGCCTGGATCGAGCGGCTTTCGGGTGGCATCTTCGACCCCGACCTGGTACGCGCCTTCGTGCGTATGCCGGTCGAGGCCCTGTGGGTGAACCGCCTCTGGATCGAGGGGGAAGCGGAGGGTGAGGCATGAAGATACTGGTGATCGAAGACGAGCCCGACATGGCCGCGCTGCTGGCGGCTACGCTCGAACCGCTAGGCTCGGAGCTGCGCTTGGAGCGCAGCGGCGACGCGATAGACGAGATTCTGGCCGAGTACGACCCGCAGGTGATCATCGTCGACATCATGCTCTTCGGCTCCCAGCTCGACGGCTTTGACGTGGTGCGTCGCATCCGCGCTACCCCCGGTCACGAAAAGACCTTGGTGGTGGTGCTGACCGCTCTAGTTGGCGAGGAGTACCAGGAAAAGGCGCGCGCCGCGGGCGCCGACATCTACATGGGCAAGCCCTTCAGCCCGCTGGAGCTGCTCGACAAACTGCGCAGCGCCGAGATAATCACCGACTAGAACAAGGGATTTCTATCCAGAAAATCTGCCCGGAGCCGCGCTCCTGCCAACCCAGTTCGCCGCCGTGCTGCCGGGCCACCTCCCGCACCACCGGCAAACCCAGGCCGTAACCCTCGAGGCCACGGTGGCGGGCCAGCCTTTGCCAGGGCTCGAAGACGGCCTCGACCTCTTCCGGCGAAAGCGCCGGGCCGCCGTCTTCAACCTCGATGCGCACGCGCCCCTCTTCGCAGAGCAACCGCAGCCGCACCGGTTCGTCCGCGGGCCCGTACTTGGCGGCGTTGCCGAGCAGGTTCAACACCGCCGCCAGCAGGCGGTCCTCGTCTGCGTGGACCAGAACTTCTTTGGCGGGAATGGCCGATTCGAAATTGACGTGCGGGTACTGGGCCTGCGCCATGTCCACCGCCTCCGCAACTAGTTTGCGCAAATCGAGCGGCCTGGGCGCAATCTCAAGCGGCCTGCCCGATTGCAAGCTGTGCAGGTCGAGGAAGGTGTTCAGACTCCGGGAAAGCCTGCGGGCGACGCGCTTGATACGAGCCACATGGCCACACGGATCTCCGTTGCAGTCGAGTAGTTCGGCGAAGCCGCTGATGGTGGCTATCGGAGTACGCAGTTCGTGCGCCACTACTCCCAACAGGCGGTTGCGAAACGCTTTTTCGCTTTCCAGGCTGGCGATACGCTGTCGTTGCCGACTGCTGTGCCGCTGGGCCGCGAGCAGGGAGGCGGCGGTAAGCAAGATGACCACCACGAACCCGGCCAGAGTGTCGCGGCGAAGACGGCGAATAGCCGCCATCAGCTCGCCGCGGGTCTCGTTGGAGATGTCGGTGGCCCCGATGACCACTGGGTGGACTTGGTCGGCCCAGCCGGCGTACAGTTCGCAGGGCCAGCCGTTGGTGCCGCCGGCGAGCGCCCGCTGCAAGCGCCGCAAGGTTCCCTGGTTTTCCGGGGTGAGCCACTCAAAAATGTCGGTCTTGGTGGCCAGCTCGGCGCGGTGACGCAGCGAGACCAGCCTTTCCCGGCTGACGCCGCCACTGCGGCACTCTAACGCCGCTTTTAGCAGGTCGCGCTCGAGCTGGCTGTAACCGTAGGCAGAATCGGCGCTATGAGCTTTGGCCACCGCCTTTTCCAATACCGCCTGTTCGTAAAAGAGCCCCGCCGCTAATACCAGCAGCGCGGCTATCAGCAGGTAGCCCAACCAATCCTGTCTTAGTTGCGAAAGTCGATCACCCTTAGTTGCCACACCCAAAGCCCATTGTACTTGGTGGGGTCGGGGCGCAAGCGGTCGTAGGGGAGGATTACCCGTACCGGGCCGTAGTCGTCGATGTCCAGTTGCTTACCGTCTTGAACCAAGGCCAAAATCGGCTCCAAGGGCGCCAGCTGGCTCCAGGGGCGTTCCAGTTCATAGTCGTCGAGCGCGATGAACTTGACCCGCAGATTGGCGGTCGGCACGCGCAGCTCCTCGATGATCTGCTTGAGGAGTACCCCCTCGAAACGCGCCGGCGGGTCCTTTTCCTTGGGGTGATAACGGGTGGTGCGCTCGACCCAGGTTAGCTGCTCGAGGGCCTTGCGGTCGAGGTCGTAACTACGGCCGTCGGGAGTGCTGACCGTAAGCAGCACCTCGCCCACCGGCGCCGGCGGCGTGCCGTGCCAACTGCCCTGACGGATGACCTTGTAAGTTGGCTTCTTGCCGCCGCATGCCGCCAGAAGCAAGATCAAAAAGCCCAGGCTAACGAGTCTGCGAACCATTATTTACATCTTATAGCCACAGACACCATCGTCGCTGCAGCGCTAACGTGTTATATAATATGAGTGTGATAGGCGTAAGGAGGCAGACATGCCGCTAGGATTGAGCGCGAAACGCAAAGGTGACGAGATAGAACTGGTCCTCAGCGATGGCACCACCGAGGAGCGCCTGCGGATGTGGGCGCTGGAGCTGGCCGAGGCGCTGGCGCGCCTGGAAGCGCCGGGATACCCGACCATGGACCCGGAGGAGCTGGAAGACGAGCCCGACGACGTTCCCAACTACAACACCGCCGCGGTGGAGCTCTTGGAACCGGAGGGGGTACTGACGCTGCGCAAGGTCAAGGTGCCAGGGCCGGACCTGCTCGAGTTCACCACCCCCGCCGGCAGCGTCTACGAGTTCGAGTGGCGGGCGGCCAGGGAGTACCTCGAGCCGCTACTGCCGCGCTAACCATCCAATTCCAGGTCTTCGGGCGCTACGCGCAACGGAATCGGCAGCGGGCTGCTCAGCTCGCTACGGCGCACGAACGCCAGCATGAACTCGCGCAGCAGGCGCATTTGCGAAGCGTGGGCGCGCACGGCGGCCAGCTTGTGCTCTACCTGATCGTCGCTCAGCTCCAACCGCCGCCAGGGCAGGCGGCGGCCCCGGGGCGCCGGATAGAGCGGCAGGCGCGGGTGCAGACCTTTGGGCAGGGGGTATTCGTAGCCACCGTGGACTATGTAGTAGCGCAGGCGCTCCTCCCAGCCCAGCTTGCCTAATACCCGCATGGCGAAGTAGGCGGTCGCCTGGTGGTCGGGGTGGGCGTCGCGGGGGCTGGGCGCCAGAACGCGGGTGGGAGCGTAGTCGCGTACTGTTTGCTCGAGATCGCTTTCCAAATCGCGGCCGGTGTACTCCGCCCCCGGCCGGTAGCTGCCCGGGTAACTTACCCGCTCGAGCTCGGTGTGCGGGCTAACGTAGGGCAGGTAGTAGTGGGTCAGGAAGAGGCGCAGTAAACCCTGGTCGGGGTAACCCAAAAAGGTAAGCGCCGCTTCCTCCAAACCCAAAGCCGCTGCCGCGGCGCGCGATTCTTCCATCCGCTTCAGCGCCAGCTCACGCAAAGCCTCCGGCTTTGGCGCCGGCCTGCCGGTGGCCA
>JALVWZ010000434.1 GCA_027023115.1 Thermaceae bacterium | reverse complement strand
TCACCATGTACCACGTACCACGAACTACGTACCATCTACCCAAAGGGCGGACACACGGGTCCGCCCCTACGACGAGATGATGCGCCACGAGCCACAAGCTACAAGCCACAGGCCAGAAGCCGTTATTTCGTCATTCCAGCCAAGCGAGCCTTGTGCTCGCGGGGCTGGTCCAGACCGGCTCAGTCTCCGTCGCTCGCACGTGTCGTAAGAGGCAATGGTGACGAGCAAACAAGAACGGTGACGAAGCAGCGCTCGAACCCCGACCTCTGACACGGTCCTGGACCCCAGCTTTCGCTGGGTGACGAAGTAAGGCACGTGGCGACGGGAAGGGCGTGAATAACGTGTTCGAACCTTACAGCTAGTGGCGGAAGACCCTCAACCCGGTAAAGACCATGGCTATACCCGCTGCGTCGGCGGCGGCTATCGAGTCGGCGTCGCGCTTGGAGCCGCCCGGCTGGATGATGGCCCTGATGCCGCGCTCGGCGGCCAGCTTTACCACGTCGTCGAAGGGGAAGAAGGCGTCCGACGCCAGTACCGCTCCGTGCGCCGCCTCGCCGGCCTGGTCGAGGGCGTGGCGGGCGGCGTCTATCCGGCTGGTCTGCCCCATCCCCGCGCCCAGGGTCTGCCCGTCTTTGGCCACGCTGATGGCGTTGGAGCGCAGCGCCCGCACCACCTTCCAGGCAAAGCGCAGGTCTCGCCATTCGGAAGGGCTGGGAGCCGCCTTGGTGACCACCTTCAGCTTTTCTTCTTCGAGGGGGGCCACGTCCGCGTCTTGCAGCAGCAAACCGCCGCGCAGGCGGCGCACGTCCAGGTAGTCGCCGGCGGCGCGCATGGGAACCTGGAGGACGCGCAGGTTCTTCTTGCGCGCCAGCAGCTCCAGCGCTTCCGGCTCGTAGTCCGGCGCCAGCAGCACCTCCAGGAAGAGCGGCTTCAGCTTGGCCGCCGTGGCCGCGTCGAGGGGGCGGTTAAGGGCCACGATGCCGCCGAAGATGCTGACCGGGTCGGCGTCGTAGGCCTTCTGAAAGGCCGTCACCAGCTCGCCGGCTACGCCGACGCCGCAGGGGTTTTGGTGCTTCATGGCCACCGCCGCCGGCTCGTCGAAGGCGCTCACCAGGTTCCAGGCAGCTTCGGCGTCGCCGTAGTTGTTGAAGCTCATCGGCTTACCGGCCAGCTGCCGCGCTTGCAGCAAAGGGCCCTCCTCGCCCCGCAAGGCGTAGAGAGCCGCTTGCTGGTGGGGGTTTTCGCCGTAGCGCAGGTCGGCTTTTTTCTCGAGCGCGAAAAACCGCCTCTCCGGGAACCGGCCCTCGAGGCGCTCCGCGAACCACCCCGCTATGGCCGCGTCATAAGCCGCCGTATGAGCAAAGGCCCGCGCCGCCAGACGCTCGCGCAGGGCCGCCGCCTCGGCGCCTCCGGCCCGCAACGCCGCCAGCACTTCCGGATAGTCTTCGGGGCGGGCCACCACCCAGACGCGCTGGTGGTTCTTGGCCGCCGCCCGCAGCAGCGTGGGGCCGCCAATGTCTATCTGCTCGAGGGCTTCCGCAGGCTCCGCTCCCGCAGCCACGGTTTCTGCGAACGGGTAGAGGTTGACCGCCACCAGGTCGAGGGGTTCTATCCGTAGCGCCGCTAGCTCATCTAGCTGGTCTTCTCGGGCCAGCACGCCGGCGTGAACGTGCGGGTGCAGCGTCTTGACCCGGCCCGCCAGCACCTCGGGAAAGCCGGTTATCTCCTCGACGGGCTTGACCGCCAAACCTCCATCGCGGAGGTGGCGGGCGGTCCCGCCGGTGGAAATCAGCTCGAAGCCAAGGTTGGCCAGGCCGCGGGCGAACTCGAGCAAACCGGTCTTGTCGGAAACGGAAAGGAGTGCGCGCATGACGGCATTCTAACGCCGCTGGCCGCCCGGCGGTATATTTATTCAGAAATAACGCCGCCGCGCCCGCCCAAGGACGGCCAGACCCAGCGCCACCAGCAGCATTGGTACGTCCCCCCAAAGCACGTAAGGCGTGTTACGCGACCGCAACGAATAGGGAGCCAGCAAATAGCCCCGCTCGCCGCGCGGCAGCTCGGCAACCACGCGCCCGTAAGGATCTATCGAGGCGGTAATGCCGTCGTTGCCGGCCCGCAACAGCCAACGGCCCGTTTCCACCGCCCGCAGCCGCCCCATCTCGAAGTGCTGTCGCACCCCAAAAGTGGGACCGAACCAGGCGTCGTTGCTGACGTTGACCAGCAGCTCGGCGCCCAGGCGCGCCAGCGTCCTCGCTACATGCGGAAAGACCGACTCGTAACATACGTAAGCGCCGTAGGGGCCGAGTGGTTGAATGCTGGCTCCGGGGGTCATGTCGAGCAGGTTGCCCAGACCGAAGGCGTTGAAAAAGAACCCGTAGAGCCAGCCCAGCTCGCGCCGCCAGGGAAAGGACTCGCCAAAGGGCACCAGCATTACCTTGTCGTAGCTGCCCGCAAAAGCGCCCTCGTGGATCCAGACCACGCGGTTGCGGTAGCCGCGGTCATACGCCGCCACCCCAGCCAGCAGGTCGCGCCCGCCGAGCCAACCGGCAACGTCCGCCGGCAGACGCGGCACGGCGGTTTCGGGCCAGACGACCAACCGCGCTTCGGGGTGCTCGCGCAGGGCTTCTTGGCTGAGGTTCTCGTAGACCTGCTGCGGCGACACCGCCCCCCGCACCTTGGCCAGAGGGTTTATAGAACCCTGCACTAAAACGGCCACGGACCCGGCGGGTTGAGCCGGCAACGGCGCCACCCAAAGCATCAGCCAAAGCAGGAGCACCCAGTAACGCCCCTCTTTGAGAGCCCAAGCCGTTAGCAAAACCGTCAGTGACAAAAGCGGCATCCCACCCAAGGCGGCCAGCATACGCCCGGGCGCGGCGGTAAGCGCGTAGCCCAGGTCTCCCCAGGGAAAAGCCAGCGCCCCCAGGTGGGCCAGCAGAAAGTCGAGGAGCAGCCAGCCGCCTATCAACGCCAGGCCGCGACGGCCAAAATACCTTACCAGCAAGGCCCAGAGAGCCGCCTCGACGAGCACCAGCGGCACGAAGGGTAGCACCCCCAAGGGGCCGAACATTAGCGCAAAGCTGCTCGGCAACCAGGCCAGATGTACCCCCCAGTAACCCAAACCGGCCCAAAAGGCCGCCGCCGCGCCGCGGCGGCCCGCAAAACGCGTCAGCAAGAAGGCCAGCGGCTGTGGCGCCAACCAGCCCAACGGAAATGGGGGCTGGGTAAACGCCAGCAAAGCGCCAAGCAAGAACTCGGCCATACCCTAAGCTAACGACGTGGTGTGCAAAATATCCACTCATGAAACTCTTTTTTGCGTAAACTAGGCCTATGCGCCTAGGGCTGATATCCGATATCCACGCAAATCTGCCGGCGCTGGAGGCGGCGCTGGAAGCCTTTGCCGAACGAGAGATAGAGTTCATGCTCTGCACCGGCGACGTAGTTGGCTACGGCCCGCACCCGCACGAGGTCATTAGCCGCCTGCGAGAAAGCAGGCTCAACTGTACCCTGGGCGCGGCCGACGCCAACTTAGCGTTCCCCTTCGCCAAAACGGAGCGCGAAGGCGTGGCCGAAGAGATCATCGAGTGGACCCGCGGTCAGGTTACCGAAGACGACCTGCACTGGCTGCGTTCACTGCCGGTCACCTATCGCATGCGCACCCCTTTTGGCCGCCTGCGCGGCTTTCACGGCTACCCCTACCAGCCCGAAAAGCGCTTTCCGCTCAGCAAACCCACCGCTGAGCTCTTGCCGGTGTTCGAGCGCCTTGGCAGCACCATCCTAATAACCGGCGGCAGCCACATACCGTTTCACCGCCAGGTGGGCGACTACTGGCTGATAGACCCTGGCTCGGTGGGGATGACCCTAGGCGGCGAGCCAGGGGCCGACGCCATGGTGCTGGAGATTACCAGCGACGGCGTGAAGGTGGAGGTGCTCAAGCTGGCCTACGACTTTGGCCAGACCCTCTTCGACGTCCAGGCCTGGGAGTTGCCGCCGGTGGTTGCCGAGGTGCTGCGCAACGGCTACCTGCCCGAAACGGAAGACTGAGGACATTCCTTCAAGAAGAATCGAGGGCGGCGCGCACGTAGGCCCTCCCACTCTCGTCCAACCCCGCCAGCGCGCGTTCGGCCTCGTCCAAGCGGCCCAGGCGGGCGGCGGCGACCGCAGCGGTGGCCCGCACCTTGGCGCTGGGGTCGGCCAGCGCTTGCGGCAGAAGATCCACGAGTTCCTCGGGATGGCGCCCCGCCAGCACCACCAAAGCGTTGCGGGCCAGCACCGCCCGGCCGCTACGCAAGAAAGCGCTGCCAGCGTAGCGGCGGGCGAAAGCGCGGTTGGAAAGCTCGAAAAAGCTGCGTAGGTCGGGCCAGACCAGCTCCGGCTCGGGCTCCGGAGCGGCCGCTGCCGCCGGTCGTTTGCCGTTCCAGGGGCAGACGGTCTGGCAGTCGTCACAGCCAAAGAGCCAGTCGCCCAGATAGTCCCAAAGCCAAAGCGGCAGCAGGCCGCGGTGTTCGATGGTCCAGTAGCTCAGGCAGCGGCGGGCGTCCACCAGACCGCCCGGCCCGATCGCCTTGGTAGGGCAGTTTTGCACGCAGGCGCGGCAACTGCCGCAGCGGTAGGGGTGGGGCGCTTTTGGCTCCACCGGCCAGGAAGTGAGCAAGACCGCCAGGTACTGGTAACTGCCGGCCTGCTCGGTCAGCCACAGGCCGTTGCGGCCCAGCCAGCCGGCGCCGGAAAGGGCCGCGTAGGCCCGCTCGAGCACCGGCCCGTGATCTACGTACCCGCGGCACTCGCCCCCGAGCTTCTGGCACAGCTTTTCCAGCTCGCGCAACCGGGGCTCTATCCATAGGTGATAGTCGCGCACCCAGGCGTAGCGCGCCACCTTGCCCAGTCGCAACCCTCCGAGCGGCTTGGGCGGCGGCTCGGAAGCGTAGGGCGCGGCCAGTACCAGCACCCCACGCAGCCAGGGAAAGCGCCGGCGCGGTTCCAGTCTCTGCGCCACGTCACGCTCCAACCAGGTCATGCCGGCGTGAGCGCCGCCGGCCAGCCAGGAACAGAATGCCGCTTTTTCCGCCCGGGGCAGTTCCGGCGGCGCCGGGTAAACGAAAAACCCACGCCGGCGGGCGGCGTGGGTTATTTCCTCAAGGGGGTTCATCGGTTACTGCACGCGGTCGAGGTAAATCTGCGGGTGCGCGCGCCGCACCAGGTTCTTGATGTAAAGATCGAGCGCCTCGCCTTCTATCTCGTCGTGAATCTGCCGCCAGGCCTCGGGGTAGCGTATTTCCTCGGCGGGAACGTGCTTGGTCAGCAAGATGACGTGCCAACCAAACTTGGTGCGCACCGGCTGATGGGTGTACTCTCCCGGCTGCAGGCGCCTCATGGCCGCCTCGTATTCGGGCACCACCTTGTCGGGGGGTACGCAGCCCACCTCGCCGCCACGGGCGCCGGAAATTTTATCTTCGGAGTAGTCCATCGCCAGGCGGGCAAAGTCGGCTCCC
>JALVWZ010000433.1 GCA_027023115.1 Thermaceae bacterium | reverse complement strand
AGCAACAGGCCGAGAAAGAGACCCGCAAGAAGGCCAAGCGCCAGGAAATGAAGTCGATCAAGTTCCGGGTCAAGATCGACGAACACGACTATCAGACCAAACTTGGCCACGTGCGCCGCTTCCTCGAGGCCGGCCACAAGGTCAAAGTGACCATCATGTTCCGCGGCCGCGAGATGGCCCACCCCGAACTGGGCAAGAAGATCCTCGACCGCGTCGCTGAAGATTTGGCCGAAATCGCGGTGGTGGAAATGAAGCCGCTGATGGCCGGGCGCGACATGAACATGGTGCTGGCCCCCATTCCCCCCGAGAAGCGCACCAAAAAGCTGGAGCGTGAAGAAGCGCCCGCTCAGGAAGCCGCCGAAAAAGAACCCGCAGGGGAATGATCCAGTTCAACCTCATTACTTCCGCGGCCTCCGGGCCGCGTTTTATATCGCTGCGGTAGCCTCGGAATCGATTGGGCACTAGGGACAGCAGAGGACCGGCAAGGATTACCTGTTCGGCGCAAAAGGCGGAACTACAGATTTAGAAGCGACCTCTTTTGAACCCAGCGGCGTTCACCGGCTTGCCCCGTCACCAACGCCAGACCGCATGGACGGGCAACGACCACAAGTTGTCACCGAAGGGTAGGGCCTGGGAGCCAAGGTGGAGCACGTATCCGGCCCGGAAGCGTTCGGTAACCGACCGCTCGAGCGCGCGCAGACCGGAAAAGTCACCGGACCCGACGCGCCGCTTGGATTTCACTTCGATACCTACCAGGCCTTCGGGTCCTTCCAAAACGAGATCCACTTCACGTCCGCTCGCGTCCCGGTAGTGGGCCAAGTGGTAGGGTTCCGCGGTCCAGCTCAGCTGTTTGGCAAGCTCCATGGCCACGAAGGTTTCCAGAACCGCGCCCTCATTGAAGACGCGGGCTAGATGGGCGGCCAGACCGGTGTCTACCATGTGGAGCTTGGGAGAACGGGTAAGGCGCTTGGTTGGGTTTGCGGCCCAAGCCGGCAACCTATGCACGAGGAACAACTTCTCGAAAAGACGCAGGTACTTGTCGGTGGTGGAGCGCGGCCTGCCCAGGGTGCGGCTGAGCTCGCTGATGTTGAGCAGGCTACCCGTCCGCTCGGCCAGAAGCGTCAATAACACGTGCAACACGGCCACCTGCTCGACGCCAGAGATGTCGCGCACGTCGCGCTCCAGCAGGGTGCGCACGTACCCGGCGAACCACTCCGGGCGGTAGCCGCTTTCCAGCCGGACAACTTCGGGAAAACCGCCACGCCGAACCTGCTCCAAAACGTCGACTCTTTCCCATTCCGGAGGGGGCTGGCCCTGAAAAGCGCGCTCGACGAACGCCTCGCGGCGCTCCTCAAGCTCTCCCTGAGAGAAGGGGTAGAGGGTCAACACCGCCATGCGGCCCACCAGCGCCTCCGCGACGCGCGGCAGCGCCAGCACGTTGGCCGAGCCCGTGAGCAGGTAGCTACCCGGAACGCGCTTCTGGTCTATGCGGGTCTTAATGGCAAGCAGCAGTTCGGGGGCGCGCTGCACCTCGTCGATGACCAGCGGTTCTTCCCAGCTGTCCAGAAACCCTTCGGGATCTGCCTGGGCGGAGGCCAGCAGGGAAAATTCGTCGAGCGTGACATAGCGCATCCCCATTTCGCGGGCTATTTTCCTGACCAGCGTTGTTTTTCCTACCTGGCGCGCGCCCTCGATAAAAACGGCCGGATGGGTTTTTAGCGCCCGTTGCAAGCGGCCGGTTAGATGGCGCGGGTAGTACCGGAGCATGTCTGCAATTTAACACGTAGCGTGTCGTATTTCAACATGCTACGTGTCATTTTGCAATATACGAGGTGACGAAAGCGCGGCCGTTGTGCTAGACTGGCGTTTGCTGCGTCCGGGCTTACAAGACCCTACGGGGCGCCCGGCCAGCGGAGGACGAAGTATGCCGAAGATGAAGACCCACAAGGGCGCCAAGGGGCGGGTAAAGGTAACCGCCCGTGGTAAAGTACTGGCTTCCCGCCCCGGCAAACGCCACCTCAACTGGCACAAGTCGGGCAAGACCATCCGCAACAAAGGCAAGAAGTTTGCGCTTGCCGAGGGTGAGGCGCGCCGCATTCGCGACCTCCTCCCTTACGAGTAGGGGGTAGACGATGCCGAGAGCAAAAACCGGCGTAGTCCGCCGCCGCAAGCACAAGAAGCTCCTCAAGCGCGCCAAGGGTTACTGGGGCAGCCGCTCCCGCAGCGTCAAGAGCGCTTCGGAAACCCTGCTCAACGCCGCCGAGCGCAGCTATGCCGACCGTCGCAAGAAGAAGCGCGTTTTCCGCCGTCTTTGGATCGCCCGCATCAACGCCGCGGCGCGCCAGAACGGTATCAGCTACTCCAAGCTGATGCACGGCCTCAAGGCCGCCGGTATCGAGGTTGACCGCAAGATGCTGGCCGATATAGCCGTGCGCGACCCGGCAGGCTTTGCCGCGCTGGTGGAGCAGGCCAAGAACGCTTGAGCACCAGATAAACAGCAGCGCGGCCCGCGGGCCGCGCTCGTTTATGCTTAGTTGATGCTGAACGCTCTTTCCGCCTGGTTCTGGGTATTTCTGGTGAGCATGCTGCCAGTGGTGGAGCTGCGCGGCGCCATTCCGCTGGGAATCGGCCTGGGGCTCTCGCCCTGGGTGGCGGCATTGGCGGCGCTGCTCGGCAACCTGCTGATCGTGCCGCTACTCTTGTGGCTGGCGCCGGCGCTGGTGGCCTGGCTCGAGCGCTACCCCTGGTTCGCCCGCGCCTGGAACCGGCTGGAAGCGCGGCTGCGCCTAAAGGGCGAAGAGGCCGTCCAACGCTACGGCGCCCTCGGCCTGCTCCTCTTCGTGGCCATTCCCCTACCCGGCAGCGGCGCCTGGACCGGCGCTCTGATTGCGGTGGTGCTGGGCCTCAAGAAACGTTACGCCGGTCCGGCCATCGCCCTGGGCGTATTGCTGGCGGCGGTTCTGGTAACCCTGGCTTCCACCGGCGTGCTGAAGGGCCTCGAGTGGATGGCCCGCTGATGTAACCGCCCAACACGTCGTTCGCAAAGTCCGGTAGGAGGCGGAGCGTGGGATGTGGGCAGGCAAGATTATGAGCGTGCGAAACGACGTATTACGATGTTTCCACAGGCCACAAGCTACGAGCCGCAAGCCTCTTTCCAAACCCCCTCCCCAACCCTCCCCGAAGGGGAGGGAGCTTTACTGGATGCGGGCTGCGAGCCGTGGCAGTTTTGTCAGCTAAGAACCATAATCCACAAACCACAAACCACGAGCCACGGGCCACGTGCCGCTGTTTCGTCATTCCAGCCCAGCGAGCCTTTGGCTCGCGCGAGCCAGTCCGGACCGGAATAGCCTCCGTCGCTCGTGGACATCGTAATCGTAAGAAAAAGTGGCGACGGGTAAACAACAGCGGTGAAGAACAAACGCCAGGGGTGACGAAGCAGCGCCCGAACCCCGACCTCTGGCTCGGTCCTGGACCCCGGCTTTCGCCAGAGTGGTGGTAAAGCTCGTAGCCACGGAGGCGGCGTGAACAGCGTGTTCGAACCCCACGGCTAGACTGCTGGAGTAAACTGGCTTGAGAATGCTGGAGGTTTCCGCGTGAACTGGACCGTCGTACCCCTCGCCGTCCTCGCCTACTTGATCGGCGCGGTTCCGCTCGGCTACTGGCTGGTAAAGCGGCTGGCGGGTAAGAGCCCGCGCCTGGCATCGGTCTACAACCTGGGCCTGGAGAGCGCCGCCCGCATGTTGGGCGCAGGCCCCCTGCTGGCCGCCTTTGCCGTTGACGTCTTCAAGGGTTTCTTGGCCGTCTACCTGGCCCGCGGCCAGGGGCTGGAGGCCGCGTTGCTGCTGGCGCTGGCGGCCTATCTGGGCCACATCAACCCGCCCTCCTTCCTGATTCCCGAACGCCCCTTCCGGCCCCGCGGCGGCGCGCTGCTGATCGGCATCCTGGCCGGCCTTTCGGTAACCGGCTACCCCTACCTGCAGGCCTTTTTGCCGCTGGTCTTCGCCCTCATCGTCTACGCCCTCACCGGCTACCTCTCGCTGGCGGTGGTCACGGTGGCCTTCACGCTGGCGCTGGTGTTGCTCTTCTTGCCGGTCAGCCTCGCTGCTCAGGTGCTGGCCTGGGCGCTGGCGGCGCTGGTCATCTGGCGCTTCAAGGAGAACCTGGGCCGCATCCTCGAGGGCACCGAGCCCAAGCTGGGCGAACCCGCCCCGCTGCCGGGCCGCGACCAGGTGGTCTGCGCCTTCATGATCCACCCCCTCACCCTCGAAGACTTCTGGCAGAGCCCGCGCTTCGCCTGGCTAAGGCCGCTCGTGCGCGCCGGCCTGATCAGGCAAAGCTGGATGGAGCGCATAGCCGAGCACTTCCGCCCCATGAAAGTGGGCGAGATCCGCGGGGTGCGTACCAAAGACGGTCGCGAGATCCGCTGCTACCTCATCTCGGCCCCGCTCCTGCCCCACCAGATAACCGGCAAGCCCGAACTGGCCACCCGCCGCGCCATCCAAGGAGCCCGCCTGGCCGCCGAGCTGGGGGCCAGCGTGTTCGGCCTGGGGGCGTTCTGGAGCGTGGTCGGCGAAAAGGGCCTGCGCGTCCAGGAGGCGGTTCCCGAGATCCAGGTGACCAACGGCGGCGCCTACACCGCCGGCACCGTCAAGGCGGCCATCCCGCAAATCCTGGAGCGCTTCGAGCGCGAGGGCAAGCCACTCTCGGACGTGACTGCGGCGGTAGTGGGTGCCAACGGCGTGGTGGCCTTTGGCATCGCCCGCCAGATCGCGCCGCTGGTGGGGCGGCTGGTTCTCATCGGCCGCAACGCCGAGCGCCTCGAGAAGAGCGCCGAGAGCCTGCGTAAGATGGTGGCACGTAAGGGTGCGAACACCGAGATTGTCACCTCCACCGACGTATCCGACATCCGCGAGGCCGACCTGGTCTTCACCGCCACCTCCGACCCGGGCGCGGTCATCTTTCCCGAGTTCGTCAAGCCGGGCGCCTGGATCTACGACGAGGGCGTGCCCCCCGACGTAGACCCGCGCGTCCGCGAGCTGCCGGGGGTACGCGTCATCCCCGGCGGCGTGGTGCGCCTTCCTGGCGAGGCCAAGGTGAACCTCGACTTGCGCTTTGGCGGCCCCGACCTGGTGCCGGCCTGCCTGGCCGAAACGATGATCCTCGCCGCCGAGGAAGCCTGGGACCGCAAGAGCCTGGGCGGCCAGACGAAGAGCGAGAACATCCAGTTCTTCGTGGACAAAGCCGCCGAGCTGGGGTTCGAGGTGGTGGACTGAGCAAACGAGATTATGGCGAGCGACCTTGGCGAACTAAGCAAATCGATAACCGTGGGCGCGGCCGGGCTGCGCCTCGAGGCGCTGCCGCGGGCGGAGGTGCTGCACGAGGTGGCGGCGCGGCTGCTGCGCCTGATGTTCCCCACCGGGCCCGAGGGAGCGGGTGGCGACCCGCGCGCGGTGTTGCGCGAGGTGCGCGCCGAGATGGTGCCGCAGGTACGGCGGGCGCTGGCGTTCGCGGGCAAGGAAGATGACGCCGGCGCGGTGGTGGAC
>JALVWZ010000432.1 GCA_027023115.1 Thermaceae bacterium | reverse complement strand
GGGTGCTGGCGGGGGTGGAGGGCTATTTGGAATCGGCGGCCACCGGCTGGCTGGCGGGGGTGCAGGCGGCACACCTGGCCGCCGGCCGCAGCGTTCCCGAGCCGCCGCCGCCCGAGAGCATGCTCGGCGGCCTGGCGCGTTTTCTGGCCGCGGCCAACCCGCGCGACTTCCAGCCGATGAACGCCAACTGGGGCCTGGTCCCCTCGCTGACGGGGCGGATGAAAAAGAGCGAGCGCCGCCGCCGGATGTTCGCGCGGGGGCTCGCGGCGTTCCGCGCCTGGCTCGAAAAGCTGCCGCCGGGCCCTCTCACACCGGCCTAAGCAAGCCGGGGTACGGTTTACTCGATGGAACCCATGCATGGCACCACGATTATCGCCGTTCACAAAAACGGCGCGACCGCCATCGCCGGCGACGGCCAGGTTACCTTCGGCGAGACGGTGATGAAGCAGAGCGCCGTCAAGGTGCGCCGGCTCGAGGGCGGGGTGCTGGTGGGATTCGCCGGTGCGGTAGCCGACGCCCTGACTTTGCTCGAGAAGTTCGAAGAGCAGCTCGAGCTGGCCAAGGGAGCGTTGCGGCGGGCCGCGGTGGAAACGGTCAAACTGTGGCGTACCGACCGCATTCTGCGCCAGCTCGAGGCGATGCTCTTGGTGGCCGACGCCAGCGAGATCCTCCTGCTTTCAGGCACCGGCGAGGTGATAGCCCCCGACGAACCGCTGGTGGCGGTTGGTTCGGGCGCTCCCTACGCCCTCGCCGCGGCCAAGGCGATGTACCGCGAAACCGAACTCGGCGCCGCCGAGATAGCCGAAAAGGCCCTCAAGATAGCCGCCGAGATAGACCTCTACACCAACGGCAACGCCACCGTGCTCAGCAGCGGAGGCCAGGAATGACCGAGCTAACCCCGCGCCAGATAGTCGCCGAACTGGACAAGTACGTCATCGGCCAGCAGGACGCCAAGAAGGCGGTGGCCGTAGCCCTGCGCAACCGTTACCGCCGCCAGAAGCTGTCGCCCGAGCTGCGCCGCGAGGTTAGCCCTAAGAACATCCTCATGATCGGCCCCACCGGCGTCGGCAAAACCGAGATAGCCCGCCGTTTGGCGCGGCTTTCCGGGGCTCCGTTCCTCAAGATCGAGGCCACCAAGTTCACCGAGGTGGGCTATGTTGGCCGCGACGTGGACTCGATAGTCCGCGACCTGGCCGAAACCGCCTACCAGCTGGTGATGCGCGAGAAGACCGAGAAGGTCGCCGAAACGGCGGCCCGCCTGGCCGGTTCGCAAATCGCGCAAATGCTCAACGTTCCCCGCGAGGACGTTTTGGCCGGCCTCTATGACGACGAATACGTCGAGATAGACGTTCCCGAGGAACCCAAGATGCCCTTTATGGGCGTGCTCGGCGGCATGGAGGGGCAGATGCAGGGCCTCCAGGACATGCTCTCCGGCCTGCTCCCCAAGCGCAGCGTGCGCCGCCGGATGCGCGTTTCCGAAGCGCGCGAGGTGCTCAAGAACCAGGAAGCCGAGCGGATGGTGGACAAGGAAGAAGTAAGTCAGGAGGCGGTGCGCCGCGCCCAGGAAGACGGCATCGTCTTTCTCGACGAGATAGACAAGATAGCCGGCTCTTCAAACACCCACGGCCCCGACGTTTCCGGCGAGGGCGTGCAGCGCGATTTGCTACCTATCGTCGAGGGAACCGTGGTCAACACCCGCTTGGGGCCGATCTCTACCGAGCACGTCCTCTTCATTGGCGCCGGCGCGTTCAACGTTTCCAAACCCAGCGACCTGATCCCCGAGTTGCAGGGGCGTTTTCCGATTCGGGTCGAGCTTTCCGAGCTAAGCGCCGACGACTTCGAGCGCATCCTGCGCCACACCGAGAACTCGCTCATCAAGCAGTACACAGAACTCTTGGCGACCGACGGAACCGAACTAGTCTTTGCCGACGAAGCGATTCGCGCCGTGGCCGACTTTGCCTACCAGGCCAACCGCGAGCTGGAAGACATTGGCGCGCGGCGGCTGGCGACGGTACTGGAGTACCTGCTGGAAGAGGTTAGTTTCCAGGTGGAACTGGGCCGCGTCGAGATAACCAAGGAATACGTCGAAAAGCGCCTGGCGACGGTGCTGGAGTCGGAAGACCTGTCGCGCTACATCTTATAGGAGGCACGGTATGCAAAAACGGTCTTGGCTATGGATTTTGGCACTGCTACTAACGCTGGGCGTCGCAGCGGCGCAGTCTTCGAACACCGATTCGCAAACGGCCGCCAAGAAGGAGCCGAGCGTCAAAGCCTACCTGCTGGTGGGCGACGTCTATTACTCCTCCGGCGAGTACGACGCGGCGCTGATCGCCTTCAGGCGGGCGCTGGAGAAGGAGCCGAACAACGTCTACGCCCTCTACGGCCTGGGGCGCACCCAGCTGCGGCTCTTGCAGTTTTCGGCGGCGATCGAGAACCTCAAGAAGGCGATTGCCCTCGATGGCAACTTCGCCCCCGCTTACGTGGCGTTGGCGGAGGCCTACACCGACCGCTTCATATACGCCCAGGACAAGAAGAGCGCCGCCCCCTACCTGGACCAAGCCCTGATGGTGCTCGACGACGCCCAGCGGATAGACCCGAACTACTACCCCACCTACAACCAGCGCGGCTTGGTCTACCAGTACAAGGGCGATCTCAAGAAGGCAGAGGCGGCCTTCAAGAAGGCGCTCGCGCTCGAGCCCAACGACCCGACCGTGCGCTACAACCTGGCGCAGGTCTACCTCTCGGAGGGCAAGCTCGACGAGGCTTTGGAAATGCTCAAGCAGGGTGTTACCCTCGACCCTTCCTCGGCACAGCTGCAACTGCTCTACGGCAAGGTGCTTGCGGTAAAGGGCGACCTTGCGAACGCCGAACAGGCTCTCGCGAAGGGCACCAAGCTGGACCCCCTCAATGCTGGCGCTTGGCTCAATCTGGGCCAGGTCTACTTCCTGGAGGGCAAGTACGACGAGGCGATAAGAGCCCTGCAAAGCTCCTTGGAGCTCGACCCGCTCAGCTACCCCGAGACCTACTTCTACCTGGGCCGCACCCTACTGGAGCAGGGAAAGCACGAAGAGGCGCGTTCCAACTTCAGCAAGGCGGTCAAGCTGGCTCCCGAAAACGCCGACTACCATTACTGGCTGGCCCGCAGCCTGATCGAACTGGGCAAGAAGGACCAAGCCAAGTCGGAGTTGCAAAAGGCCGTTCAGCTGGATCCGCATCACGACGCCGCCCGCAAGGAGCTCGCCGACCTCAAGTAAAACAGCAGGCCAGGACCGGCCCGGAGCTTTTGCTCCGGGTTTATCTTGCCGGCAAAATCTGATTGCAGCGTAAAACGGCCTGCGGGTATGATGAGGCCGTGAAGCTGCGCCTCGATACCTGGAGCCACGAATACGCCGCGCCCGAGCAGACGCCAGCGCTGGAGCAGACGGTGGCCGACCTGCAGGCCGAGCCTTTGGCGGCCGACGGCCCCTGGGAGCCGCGTAGCGACGCGAGCCCCTGGCCGGGCCCGTTGTTTTTCGTAGACGGCCGCTTTCGCAGCGAAGCCCGCCTCTTCATCGACGAGGCGCCGGCGCTTTTGGTGAGCGTGGCGGTAGGGGCGGTGGGCCTCGAGCCGGAACGGGCCTATTTCGAACCGAGCGCCTTCGTACTGAAGCGTTATCTGCTGGCGCCGCCGGGGGTCTGGCCGGCGCCGCGGCTGGAGCTGGAAGGCGGTCTGGTTTACGAGCTCCTCGAGGTCGAGGGCGATCCTCAAAAACAGCGCCAGCGGGCGCTGGAGCGGCGCGGAGTGTTGGAAATGCGCGTCGGCGACGGTCTTTTGGAACGTCATCCGGGCGCGCTCATCCTCCACGACGGGCCGCTGCACCAGCTTCCGGGCCCGGCTTCCGGCCGCCTGGGTTACGCCAAGAGCCACCATCGCGCCTACCTGACGCCGGCCGACGCACGCATCCTGGACGCGCTGAGCGCCGGCGAGCGCACGCCGGTCTTTACCTTCAAGCGCGGGGAGCGGCGCTTCTATTCCTGGTATCTGCGCCTGCCGCTCGACCCCGAGCGCCCCTACGCGGCGGCGGCGACTTTGCTACGGGTCGAGAGCGTGGCCGGGGAGGCGGAGGCGCTGGCGCTGGCGGCGGTCTCGCTCTCGGTCTTTCCGCGCCTGGCCTCGCGTCCCTTCCGCGACCCGCGGGCGCCGCAGAACCTGGTGCCGGTGGGGGCGCTGGAGCGCGAGCTGGGGAGGCGGCTGGGCAGCGCGGCGTTAGTGTACAGGCGACTGCTGGCGTACATCGAACGGGAGGCGGTATGAAGCAAGAAGCTATTGGCGTGGTCCTCGGTAGCCGCGAGGCGACCCCGCTGGAGTTCTGGATCGGTATTCAAGACGGTCTGGTGCGGCTCGACGACGTGGTCTGGGTGGAAGCCGACCACGGCGGCCTCACGGTGCGCTACTACGGCATGGTCGACCGGGTGCACAAGCTGCTCGAGGGCGCCCAGTACGATTCCGACACCTTTCTGGCGGCCGGCAACCTGATTCCTACCAACCTGGCCTACGTGGCCCACGTTACCGTCACCCGTCTAGAGCCCGAGGAGTACCTGCCCCCCGACCCGGGCAGCCCGGTCTATCCGGCCCGCGCCGACTCGCTCAAGGCGGCCCTCTACTACGACCGCATGGACGAGTTGTTGCCGGTGGGGATCATGAAAAACGGCGAGCCGGCCTACGTCAACTTGGCCTTCCTAGACGGTCGTCAGGGCGGGCACGTCAACGTTTCCGGCATTTCCGGCGTGGCCGCCAAGACCAGCTATGCCCTCTTCCTGCTTTACAGCCTCTACAACGCCGGCGTTTTGGCCGACGCCCCCAGCGCCCGGACGCTGATATTCAACGTCAAGGGGCAGGACCTCTTCTACCTGGACAAACCCAACCGTAAACTCGGTGACAAAGACCGCGCGAAATATCAACGCATGGGGCTCGCGGCGCGCCCGTTTTCGTCGGTTTCTTTTTACGCTCCGCCGCGCCTGGCCCAGGGGCGCGGCCACATAGTGCCCGAAAGCGCTCGCGGCGAGGGGGTGGCCGCCTACCACTGGTCGCTGGCCGACTTTTGCAAGCAGGGGCTCCTGCCTTTCTTGTTCAGCGACCGCGGGGCGATGAGCAACCTCGGGTTCCTGATAGACCACGTTACCGCCCGTCTGGCAGCGCTGGCGCGCGGTCAGAGCGGCCCCCACCTGCTGGTGGAAGGCTGGCAGCCGGCCGGGGAGCCGTCCGGCCAGGCGCCCGAGTTCGACTCTCTGGGGCGGGCTCGGATCGGTAGCTTTTCCCAGCTGGTCGACTATATCGAAGCGCAGCTGCTCGGCGACGAGACCGAAGGCGAAGAGGCCGCCGGCAACCCTCGCTGGACCGCGCGCCAGCACACCGGCACCTTGCAGGCGTTCGTGCGCCGCTTGCGCGCCGCCGCCCACAGCGTGGAAAAGATCGTGCGGGGGGATGCGCCCAGCAACGCCCCTGATCCGCTGGGAAGTTCATCACAAATAAACGTGGTGGACATCCACGCCCTCAACTCGCAGGCGCAGATGTTCGTGGTCGG
>JALVWZ010000431.1 GCA_027023115.1 Thermaceae bacterium | reverse complement strand
TACCTCCCACTTCCTACTTCCTACCTACACCACGCACCACGCACTACGCACCATGCTGGAAAGTTGCAACTAACCGCCACGGTGCGTTAGCCAGTAACGAACCAGTGGCGGCACCGCCAGCAGTATCGTCACCACGCGCACGAAGTGCATCGTCGCCACCGCGGCGGCCTTACCGCCCTCTTCGTCGGCCAAGAGGCTCATCACGCTGATTCCGCCAGGAGTAAAGCCAAAGAGGGCCGTTACCGGATCGAGCCAGCCCATGTGCACCGCCAAGGCAGCCATGGCAAACCCGAAAATTACCAGCCCCAAGGCGCCCATTAGCGCCAACGGCAGCACCGACTTGAGGATGGGCAGCAGGGAACGGTCGGCCGAAAGGCCAATCAGGATGCCTACCGAAACCTGGATGGCCACCTCGGCCGCGGGCGGCATTACCGCCCGCACCGGCTGGGCGAAGTTGTAAACGGCGGTAGCCAGCATGGCGCCCACTACCGCGCCCCCGGGCACGTGCCAGCGCCAAGCCAGCACCCCGCCGGCAGTGCCCCAAAAAACGGCCGCAAGCAGGTTGTTCATAAACCCAGCCTAGCGCCACGCGGGCCCGGCGGACCAGGTCTATTCGCCCGGGTACAGAACCGCCTTGACGCCTTCGCCGCGCTCGAGCAGCTCGAAGGCCTGGCGGTACTCGCTCATGGCGAAGTGATGGGTGATGAGTGGCTTCAGGTCCACCCGGCCGCTGTAGATCAGGCCGCTGCCCTGGTACCAGGTCTGGTAGAGGCGGCGGCCGGCTATCCCCACCGCGGTAATCCCGCGCATTACCAGTTCACCGGCCAGGTCGAAGCTGATCGGGTCGGAGGGTATACCCAGCACCCGGGCCTCACCGCCGGGCATCAGGGCCTGCAACCCCTGGTGGATGGCGCGTTCGTTACCCGAAAACTCCAGCAGAACCTCCACCCCCTGACCGCCGGTAAGGTCCATGACGACCTCCACCGGGTCTTCCTCCAGGACGTTGACCACACGGTCGGCGCCCATTCTGCGGGCGAACTCCAGCCGGTACGGTTGCAGGTCGGTGGCCACCACCAGCGTCGCCCCGCTGGCGCGGGCGACGCTTATCGCCATCAACCCGATGGGCCCGGCCCCGGTGACCAGGACCGTCTTCCCCTCCACCCCGATGCCCGAATAAACGGTGTGCACGGCGTTTCCAAAGGGCTCCAGCACCGCCGCCACGTCCCAAGGGAGGTCGGGCGGGTTGATCCAGGCGTTCTCGGCCGGCACGGTGGCGTACTCGGCGTAGCCGCCGTCTATGTCGACGCCCAGGATGCGGGTGTTCTGGCAGATGTGGCCCTTGCCGGTGCGGCACTGATAGCAGGTGTGGCAAACGACGTGGCTCTCGAGGCTGACGTGGTCGCCCACCTTGGGCGTGGTGACGCCGGCGCCTACCTCTTCCACGACGCCGGTGAACTCGTGGCCGGTTATCACCGGCGGACGTATTCGCCCCGCCGCCCAGTGGTCCCAACGCCAGATATGCAGGTCGGTGCCGCAAATAGAGGCGGCCTTGACCTTGACCAGTATCTCTCCGGGGCCCGGCGGGCGCGGCTCGACGTCGCGCATGACCAGCCCCGGTTCCGGGGAGGCTTTTAGTAATGCTTTCATCGCAGTTTCAGCCTATCACGCGAAGCCCTCTATAATGAGGAACAGCAAACGAGGTGATGCATGGCCGGACATAGCAAATGGGCACAGATT
Source organism: Thermaceae bacterium (assembly GCA_027023115.1). Classification (GTDB taxonomy): domain Bacteria; phylum Deinococcota; class Deinococci; order Deinococcales; family Marinithermaceae; genus Oceanithermus. Next base: position 20,206 of record JALVWZ010000431.1, on the reverse strand, counting down.
AAAAGAAAAAAGGCCGCCAACGACGTCAAGCGCGGCAAGCTGATAACCAAGCACATGCGCGCCATCTCCGCAGCCGCCCGCAGCGGCGGCGGCCCCGACCCGGCCGGTAACGTACAACTGCGCAACGCCATCGAAGCCGCCAAGCGTGACGACGTTCCCACCGAGAACATCGACCGTCTCCTAGCCAAGCTGCGCGGCGAGGGCGAGGGTGCTACCAAGTACGAAGACATCGTCTACGAAGGCTACGCCCCCGGCGGGGTGGCCCTTTTGGTCTTCGCCCTGACCGACAACCGCAACCGCACCGCCGGCGAGGTGCGCCACGTCTTCAGCAAGCACGGCGGCTCCCTGGGAGCCAGCGGCGCGGTCGCCTGGCAGTTCGAGCGCAGGGGGCTGATCGTGCTCCCCGATACCAGCGACGAGGCCGAAGAAGCGGCCATAGACGCCGGGGCCAGCGATCTGGAGGAGTCGGACGGAGTGCTCGAGGTGTACACGGAACCAAACGAGGTCTACAACGTCGCCAAGGCGCTGGAAGAAGCCGGTTACAAGGCCGATACGGTGGAGATCACCATGATTCCCCAAAACACCACGGCCCTTCCCCCCGAAGACGCGCAGAAGGTGCTGCGGCTGATAGAGGCCCTGGAAGACCTGGACGACGTGCAGAACGTTTACTCGAACCTCGACCTTACCGGCGTAGAAGCCTGAGATGATCGTCCTCGGGGTCGACCCGGGAATAAGCAACCTGGGACTGGGCGTGGTCAGCGGCGACGCCGCCGCCGCCCGCTTCGTGGCCGCCGAGCTGGTGCGCACTAAGCACGGCGAACCTGCGCCGCGACGGGTGCGTCACATATTCGAGCGGGTCAGCGCCGTGATTAGCGAGCACCGCCCGCAGGCGGTGGCGGTGGAGGCGCAGTTCTTCTACCGCCAAAACGAACTCTCTTACAAGGTCGGCTGGGCGATGGGGGCCGTCTTCCTGGCCGCCGACGAAGCCGGTCTGGAGGTGTTCCAGTACGGACCCATGGAGGTCAAACGGGCGCTGGTGGGCACCGGCCGCGCCGACAAGCAGCAGGTGGCCTTCATGGTGCGCGCGCTCCTGCAGATGAAAAAGACCCCCGCCAGTAACCACGCCACCGACGCCCTGGCGGTGGCACTGACTCACCTGGCCCACCTGCGCACCGGCACCACGCCGCGCCTTTGAGCCCGGCGCCCTTTAACCGCCGCCGCCGAGCGGCTATGCTGAGGGCAAACGGGGGTGATGCATGAAAAGGCTTTGGATCTTGCTGTTAACGGCGACACTGGGAGTGGCCTCCGCACAGGGGGTGCGCAGCCTGGGCATGGGCGGCGTTACCCTGCCGGGCCCCTGGGCGGCCGGACTCAACCCGGCCTACGCCGCCTATCCGGGCGACGCCTACGGCCCGGGCGGCGGGTTCGACCTTCCCCTGGGGCTGATCAACCTGGCGCTGCGTCCCAGCGTTAGCCCGCTCTACTACTTCACCGACTTCGCCACCTTCAAAAGCAACTTCGACGTGCTGGCCTTCCTGGACCAGGTCAGCCGGCCTTACGAGTTCATGATCAATCCGCCCTCGAGCCCCGACAAGATAGTCCTGCACGTAAGCGCCGATGGAGTGCAGATAACCGACGGTTCCGGCAAGCCGTTTCAGCTCGGCACTTACTCCGGTGGCAAGAGCGGCGCCGCCGGCCTGCCGTTGCCGCAGCCGTTCTTGCTAATCCCCATTCCCACTGGCCTCTCCGGGCTGCACGTTTCGCTGGGCGCCTTTACCTCGGCGGGGGGCTTTGGGCTGAACCCCAGCCCCGCGCTGAGCCGCGACCTGGCCAGCGGCTCGCTCCAGCCCAATACCGAATACTCCTTCTCGCTGACCGGCGCGGCCAGCGCCGGCGTAAACGTCAACCTCGACTTCGCCACCCCGTTGCCTGCTATTCCCGGTTTCGAGGGGAAAGTCTACCTCGGCGGGCAGCTCGAGGGCTTTTACGGCCTGCTCTACGCCGACGCCGAGCTGACTGGCACGACCACTACCGACGACCACGGCGCTCCCGGACCCGTTACCTATTCCAACAGACTGTTTTACGTTTACCCCGGTAGCGGCAATGGCTACGGCGGCCGCCTGGACCTGGGCGTGGCGCTCGATTACCAGTCGGGCACCTACGGCCTGGGCGTGCGCAACCTCTTTGGCTACGAAAGCTGGAGCGGCGTCCTACACACCAACGACGGCTCCGGGCACAGCAGCGATAACAGTCACACCATTACCCACGCCGCATTCGACCCGGCCGTCTACGCCAATGGCGCCTACGCACAAACCCTGGCCGGCGGCGACGTGGTGCTCTATGGCGCCGACGCTTCCTACGCGGCCGGAGCCTTTAGCGCCCACGCCGGCGTGGAATACCAAAAGTCCATCTTCCGCCTGCGCGGCGGGCTGGGCTACGAAAACGGCCTCAAGCTGGGGCTGGGGGCGGGCGTCAAGTTGCCCGGCTTTAGCTTCGACACCGCCCTGACCAGCCACCAAGCCCCATTTAGCGGTCAGATGGTCTTCGGCCTGGCCGCCAGCCTCGGCTTCAACTTCTAGGGAGGCAGCCATGAAGAAACTTCTATTGCTACTGGCAACGCTCGCGGTCCTCACCGCCTGCAGCGCCCATACGTTGGTCGTAGCCGATCTGGATCTGCTCTCCTTCGCCCAGGGAACCGAAGGCCTCGAGGGCGACCTGACCGTCCCCGGCAGTATGCAGGTCTATATCCCCGACGCCGACGACAACCTCGCCACCCCCGACGGCGGCGAGCTGATAAGCGACCTGCCGACCCTCGACGAGCTCCACGGCCTGGGGATAGACGTAGTGGCCGACGTCGAGAATACCGGTAGCGGCCCCCTCGACCTGCAGGCCGACTTCCGGCTCGCCCCGGCTTCTGACTCGAGCAACATCTACGACGGCGCTGGCGACACCTCGCTAACCAACACCTCTCTGCACCTGGAGGCCGGCGCCAGCGGCCAGGTGCACCTCGAGGCCCACCTGCAAAAGGGCGATCCGGCTCTAGATCTGGTCACCGGCGACGGGTTCAGGGTGGGGGTCGAGCTCCGGGTCAATGGCAGCTCTACCATCCACTACCAGATCACCGGTTTCCACGTCGTCCTCGAGCAGCGCCCCTTCGACCTGATACCGGAGCCCTAAGCCGGTGGAACTGCCCTTGCACGGCCGCGCGCACGGGCCGTAAACTTTCCCTGCGAGGGGAGTTGAGAGTTGGAGCAACGCAGACTCTTCAAAGGTAAACGTACCCGAACCCCGGTCGGCGACGCGATAGTCAGGCTGTCCGGGGTTTCCAAGCGTTACGCTGGCGGCACCCTGGCTCTAAACGACGTTAGTTTCGAGGTGCGCGCCGGCGAGTTCTTCAGCCTCCTCGGCCCCTCTGGCTGCGGCAAGACGACGCTCTTGCGCATCCTCGCTGGCTTCGAGGAGCCCGACTCCGGCCGGGTGGAAATCGCCGGCGCCGACGCCCGCGGCCTGCCGCCCTACCGGCGGCCGGTGAACATGGTCTTCCAGAACTACGCCCTCTTTCCGCACATGAACGTCTTCGCCAACGTCGCCTTCGGTCTGCGTATGAAGCAGGTTCCCGAAGACGAGCTGCGGCAACGGGTGGCCTGGGCGCTGGAGCTGGTGGACATCGAGCAACTGGCGCAGCGGCGCCCGCACGAACTGTCCGGCGGCCAGCGGCAGCGGGTGGCGCTGGCGCGGGCGCTGGTCAACGAACCCGAAGTCCTGCTCTTGGACGAGCCTTTGGGAGCGCTCGACTACAAGCTGCGCAAACAGCTCCAGGTAGAGCTGATGAACCTACAAGAAGAGCTGGGGATAACCTTCGTCTACGTCACCCACGACCAGGAAGAGGCGTTGGTGATGTCGGACCGGATCGCGGTCATGCGCGCCGGCCGGATCGAGCAGCTCGACTTCCCCGAGGCCATCTACGAGCGACCGGCAACGGCGTTCGTGGCGCAGTTTCTGGGCACCTCCAACCTCATCCAGGCCGCCTACGCCGGCGAGCGCCTGCTGCAAACGCCCCTCGGTAAGTTACGGGTAGCGCGGCCCGTCAAAATAGGCGAACGTTACCTGATCTCGATCAGACCAGAAAAGATTCGCCTCAGCCGCGAGCCCATACATCACGAAAACACCGTGCGGGTACGGGTGGACGACATCATTTACACCGGCGCCGAAAACCAGTACCTGCTCGAGGCCGCCGGCACCGAGCTAGTGGCTTACACCTTGAATTCCGACATTCAGGAACCGGGCTTCGAGGAGTTCGACTACGACGAATACGTCTACGCCCACCTACCCGCCGAGAACCTGGTGGTGATAGATGAACCGGCCTAGCTGGCGCCGCCTGCTGGCTACCGTTGCCCCCGGGGCCTTTTGGTTGGTGGTCTTCTCGCTATTGCCGACGCTGCTCATTCTTTATGCGTCCTTTCTACAACGCGGCCCCCATGGCTGGCTCAGCGGACCGCTCACCCTGGCCAACTACGCCCGCTTCTTCGGTATTTCAAGCTCGGGCTTCGACCCGCTCTACCTGAACATTCTCGGCCGCAGCTTCCTGCTGGGGGTAGTTACCACCGTGGCGGTGGTGCTGCTTGGCTACCCCTTCGCCTTCTTCATCGCCCGCAGCCGCCACAAAAACCTGCTCTTGCTACTGGTGGTGCTGCCGTTTTGGACGAACTTCCTGATTCGCGTCTACGCCTGGATAGTCATCTTCCAGCGCCGCGGGGTGATCAATGCATTTCTTTCGTACCTGCACCTGCCAACACTGCACCTCTACCCCAGCTGGACCGCGGTCTACGTCGGCACCATCTATACCTATCTGCCGTTTTTGATACTGCCCCTCTACGCCTCGGTGGAGAAGGTGGACTGGACCCTGCTCGAGGCCGCCTACGACCTCGGCGCCGGGCGCGTGCGCGGTTTTTGGCACGCCGTCTTCCCGCAAACGCTGCCGGGCTTGGTGGCCGGGGTGCTGCTGGTCTTCATCCCGGCGCTGGGCACCTTCGTCATCTCCGACCTCCTGGGGGCCGGCAAGGCAATCCTCATCGGCAACGTCATCCAACAGCAGTTCGGCGGCTCGCGCGACTGGGCCTTTGGCTCGGCCGCCGCCTTCGTGCTGATGGCTCTGGTGCTGCTCGGCCTCTGGCTCTACGCCCGCCGCGCCGGTGAGAGCGGCATGGGAGAGCTCCTATGAGCGGCCGCCGCCTCCTCACGTTGCACGGGGTCTTGGTGCTCTTATTTCTGTACCTGCCAATCGCCGTGATAGTTGTCCTTTCTTTCAACGCCAGCAAATACGGCGTGCAGTGGCACGGCTTTACCCTCAAATGGTACGCCGCCTTGCTGGGGCATGCGCGTATTCACGGCTACGTCACCAACAGCCTGATTATCGCCACCAGCTCGACGCTGATCGCCACCATTCTCGGCACTTTGCTGGCGCTGGGCATCCACCGCTACCGCTTTTTCGGACGCGGCGGTCTGCTCTTCTTGCTCTACGTGCCGGTGGTGATTCCCGACATCGTAATGGGCGTTTCGTTGCTCCTCTTCTTCGCTTGGGCGCAGAACTACCTGCGGGCACTGCACCTGGGTCTGGGAACGGTCATCGTCGCCCACGTGACTTTTCAGATCGCTTACGTCACCCTGGTGGTGAAGAGCCGGCTGGCAGGCCTCGACCCTAGCCTGGAAGAGGCGGCGGCCGACCTGGGGGCCACCTCCTGGCGCCGCTTTTGGAAGGTGACCTTCCCGCTGGTCTGGCCCGGCATTGCCGCCGCGGCGCTGCTGGCCTTCACACTGAGCCTCGACGATTTCGTGATAACCTTCTTTACCGCAGGCCCGGGTTCGACAACCCTGCCGATATACATCTACTCGAGCGTCAAGCGGGGCGTTACCCCCGAGGTTCACGCCGTATCCACGCTGATGATTCTGGTAACGACGCTGGCGCTGCTCGGCGTTCAGCGTGCGTCCAACAGGAGGTAACCATGAAGAAGACCCTTTTGACCCTACTCTTGCTGCTCACCCCGGTACTGGCCCGCGGCGAACTGCGCATCTTCAACTGGTCCGACTACGTTCCCGAAGAAGTCTTGCAGGAGTTCTCCAAGCGCTACGACGTGCGCATTATCTACGATACCTTCGAGTCTCCCGAGGCGATGATGGCCAAGCTGCAAGGCGGCGCGGTGCGCGACTACGACATAATCGTTCCGCCCGACTACTACGTCGCCGAGCTGGCCCGTTCCGGCCTGATTACCAAGCTCGACCACGGCCGTCTGCCCAACCTGAAGAACCTCTACCCCGAGTTTCAGGATCCGGCCTACGACCCGCACGACGCCTACTCGGTCCCCTATCAGTGGGGCACCACCGGCATCGCCTACCGCAAGAGCGACGTACCCGGCGGCGTGGACAGCTGGGCAGTCTTCTTCGACCCCAAGGCCTACGTCGGCCCCTTCCTGCTGCTGGACGAAATGCGCGAAACGATTGGCGCGGCGCTGAAATACCTCGGCTACTCGCTGAACGACACCAACCCAGACCACCTGGAAGAGGCCAAACAGTTGTTAATCTCCGCCAAGAAAAGAGGGATGGGCTTTGCCGACAGCGTCGGCGCCCGCAGCCGCCTGCTAGCCGGCGACGCGGTGGTAGTCCATAACTATTCGGGCGACATCTTCGCCATCCAGGAAGAAGACCCAAGCGTTACCTACATCATACCCAAAGAAGGCGGCACCATCTGGGTGGACGCCCTGGCGATTCCCGCACAGGCTCCCGATATCGAGAACGCCTACGCCTTCATCAACTTCTTGCTCGATCCCAAAGTGGCGGCGGCCGTCTCCAACTACAACCGTTACGCCTCGCCGGTCAAGGCGGCCGAACCATACCTGGACCATGACCTTCTCTCCAACCCGGCCGTCTACCCGACGCCGGAAGTGCGCGCCAAGCTAGAGTTCATCCACGACCTGGGGCCGGCAACCCAACTTTACGACCGCATCTGGACGGAGGTTAAGGCACGTTAACTTTTCTTGAACAATTTTCTCGATAGATACTGTTATAATCCGACTGGAGGTGAGGTATATGCGAAAATTCTTGTTCACGGCTGTACTTATGATGGGTCTGGCGTCGCTAGCCTTTGCCGGTAACGGCCAGGCGGTCTACAACCAGTTCTGCGCGAGCTGCCACATGGCCAACGGCCAGGGCGCCCCCGGCACCTTTCCCCCGCTGGCCGGCTGGGTTGGCAACTTCGTCAAGCAGGACGAGGGCCGCGCGGTCCTGGTCCACACCGTCGTCTTTGGCATGCAAGGCCAGATAAGCGCCAAGGGCAAGACCTACAGCGGTTTCATGCCCCCGTTTGCGCAGCTCTCCAACGACCAGGTGGCCGACCTGCTCAACTTCATCCTGACGAGCTGGAACAAAGACCTGCTCCCCAAGGGCTTCAAGCCGCTGACTGCCGCCGAAGTGGCCAAGTACCGCGCCAAGGCGCTCACCGCCGCCGACGTGGCCAAAGAGCGCAACGCCCTGGCAGCCAAGCTGGGCCTCAAGTAAGCAACCCTTTCCAGCCGCCTCGCCTTGCGGGGCGGCTTTGAGTTGGCCGGAAAAAAGGCGCGACCTGCAGGTCGCGCCTTTTTGAGCGGTCTCCGGCCCAAGTTAATCCTTTTTCTCCTCATCCGAAGGCTGCTTTCCCTCGGCGTCGTCTTCCTTGAGCCCCTTCTTGAACTCACTCGCCGAGCGGCCCAAGCCACGCGCCAGCTCTGGTAGCTTCTTGGCTCCAAAAAGTAAGACGACTATCAACAAAATGATGATTATTTCTAACGGTCCCAGGTTCATTTCTGCCTCCCCGCCTTCTTGGGTCGCAAGTAGCGAACACCAGTCCACAAAAGCACAACCGCAAAAATCCCTCTAAGTATACCTTCGGGCATGTCTAGCGCCACGCGCCCACCAAGAAACGCGCCTACGATTACTCCAGCGATCAATGCCGGGGCAACCCGACGGTTTACATTACCCAAACGCCAGTGGGTGTATGCGCCTACCAGAGCTGGGACTACCATCGCCGTAAGCGCCGTCCCTTGAGCCAGTTGTTGTGGCAGCCCGTCTCCCAGCACCAATGCCGGCACCATAACGGCGCCGCCGCCGCTACCGAATAAGCCGGCCATGAAGCCAGCTATTGATCCGGCTATTATCAGTATCAACCAGCTAAGCGCACCGGCTCCACCGCTGGCAACGTGTGGCAAATGAGATTTGAACGGCAACAACAAGGCCATGAAGATGAGGAAATAACCGTACGAGCGTCTTAGTTTGTCTGCATCTATCTTGGCCATGTAGCCAGCACCTATTCTGGCCGTAATCATGGCGGCTGTCAGCAATACCACAGCAGCAACGTAGTCTACGCTACCACCGAGCGCGTAGCTGGTGCCTCCAACTACTGCCGTTCCTGCGACTGCGGTAAGGCTGGTGCCGTGCGCCTCATGCTGCCGTAGCTTAGCCCAGCCAACCAATAACGGCACCATAATGATGCCGCCGCCCAATCCCAACATTGATCCGAAGGCCCCTGCCGTTAGGCCTATCCAAAAGCCAATCACCCCTTCACTCTAAGCCTTGAGCGCCGCATCGCAAAACTTGATGTAACCTGCCAACACGTTGTTCACAAAGTCCGGGAGGGGGCAGTACGTAGTAGGAGGTAGGAAGTGGGATGTGGGCATGTCGTCGCATCAGGAACGCGCGATGCGACGTACCGCGGTGTTTCCACGAGCTACAAGCTACAGGCCACGAGCCGGTTCTAAAACCCCTCCCCAACCCTCCCCCAAGGGGAGGGAACTTTGTCGGATGCGGGCTGCGAGCTGCGGGCGTTTCGTCGCCGTCGCCACATACCACTAACCACGCGCTACGAACCCAAAGGGCGGACACACCGGTGCGCCCCTACGACGAGAAAAACCACGAGCTACGAGCCACAAGCCACAGGCCGCATTCCGCTGTTTCGTCATTCCAGCCAAGTGAGCCTTCGGCTCGCGCGAGCCAGTCCAGAGCGGGGCAGTCTCCGTAGCTCGCGCGTGTCGCAAGAAACAATGGTGACGACGCAAAGCCCTAAACGCGACTTCTGAAACGGTCCTGGACCCCAGCTTTCGCTGGGGTGACGAGGGAAGATGTTAGTGGCGGCGGGGGTGTGCGAATAACGGGCTCGAGCTCTACAACTAGACGGGCTCGTAGCGGTCGCGGTAAACGAGTTGAGCCAAGCCGATGGCCAGGTAGGTGGTCAGCAGGCTGGTGCCTCCGTAGCTAAAAAGCGGCAGGGTGATACCCGTTACCGGAGCTATCCCCAAGGTAACGCCGACGTTTACCAAAACCTGAAAGGCTATCAGGGTAATCACCCCCGCGATCAGCAGGCGGTCGGCGTCGTGGAGCGACTCGAGCGCCATCACCCCCAAGCGGTAGAGAAGGGCCGCGTAACCCAGCAAAATGGCCAGCGCCCCTATGAGCCCCATCTCCTCGGCGAGGACCGAGAAAATGAAGTCGGTCTGACGCTCGGGAATGAAGCCCAGTTGCGCCTGGGTTCCCTGGCCGTAGCCTTTACCCATTACCCCGCCCGAGCCAACCGCGATCATGGACTGGATCACCTGAAACCCGGCTCCCAGCGGGTCACGCGCCGGGTTGAGGACCACCAGCACCCGCTCCCGCTGGTAGGGCTTGAGGTGGGGCCAGACGACCGTCGGCGTAGCCACCGCCAGCAACAGCGCCGCCACCGCCAGATGCCGCCAGGGCAGGCCGCGGGCGAAGAATATGCCGAAGACCACCGCGCTCATTACCAGGGCGCTGCCGAGGTCCGGCTCCACCAACGTGAGCGCTATCGGCGGGAGCGCCAGCAGCAGCGGGCCGGCGTAGTCCAGCCAGCGCCTGAGGCCGCGCGTCCGCAGGTAGTAGGACAGCACGATGATCAAAGACAGCTTGGCCAGTTCCGAAGGCTGCAGGCGCAGTGGCCCGAAAACGAACCAGGAGCGCGCCCCGTTCACCTCCCGCCCAAAAAAGAGCACCGCCCCCAGCAGCAGCAACGTCAATGCGTAGAAAGCGTAGCTCAACCGGTAAAGGGTGTCTTTCCGCATTAGCTGCAACGCCGCCGCCGCCGCCAGCGAGAGGGCGGTCCAGACCAGTTGCATCTTCCAAAGGTGCGGGCTTGGAGCCGCGCTGGCGAGTATCAGAAGGCCGGCTGCGTTGATGCTTAGCGTTATCAGCACCAGCGGCCAGTCGTAGAGCGTCAGGTCCAGACGGCTGATCATTGGCGGATGGGGATGTCGGCGATGAGCACCACCCGCTCACCACGCTGCTCGAACTCTATCTCCACCTTCTTGGCGTCGGCCGGGAAATAGCGGGCCAGCACCGCCAACAGGTCTTCCTTGAGGGCTTCCATCTGCCCGGGAGCGAGTTTGGCGCGGTCATAGGCCAATACCAACTGCAGCCGCTCTTTGGCCTTGTCCTTGCTCTTCTTGCGACGCCACCAGAACACTAGCGACCTCCGCCAAACAACCGCCGCAGCGAGCTCCAAAGACCACTTTCCTCGTCAAGGCTGGGAAAGGGCACCTTTTCGCCGCGAATGCGCCGGGCAATGTTGCGAAACTCCTCGCCTGCCAGGGTCTTTTCCTTGCGCAGCACTACCGGCTCGCCGACGTTCGTAGAAACCAGTATGCCCTCGTCCTCGGGCACTATCCCGATCAGACCCAAACCCAGGATCTCGCCAATGTCCTCGACCGAAAGCATGTCGCCCCGGCGTACCATCTTGGGGCGAATGCGGTTGACGATAAGGCGGTTTTCTTCGACACCGCTGGCCTCCAAGAGGCCGATTATGCGGTCGGCGTCGCGCACCGAGCTGACCTCGGGGTTGACCACCACCAGCGCCCCCTCGGCGGGGGCGGCGGCCGTCTGAAAACCGCGCTCGATGCCGGCGGGCGAGTCTATCAGCACCCGGTCGAAGTTCTCGTCTTCGATGAGGTGCTTGACCACGGCTCGGAAGATCTTCGGGTCGAGGGAGGCCTTGTCCTTGGTCTGCGAAGCCGGCAGCAGGTACAAGTTTTCGACGCGCTTGTCGCGAATGAGCGCCTGCCGCATCTTGCAACGACCCTCGAGCACGTCTATCAGGTCGAAAACGACCCGGCCCTCGAGGCCCATCACCACGTCCAGGTTGCGCAGCCCGACGTCTACGTCGATGACCGCGACCTTCTCTCCCTCCATGGCCAGCGCCGCGCCGATGTTGGCGGTGGTGGTGGTCTTCCCCACCCCACCCTTGCCCGATGTAACCACGATGGCCCTAGCTTGCAATGCACTCCCTCCTCACGTCCATTAAGTATAGCGTTTACGGATAAGCAATCGAGGAGAATGGTCGTATGCTGAGGGTGAAGAATGGAGGTAACAAGTGAGTCAAAGTAAACATCCCGAGATCAAGACCCCCCTCCCCGGCCCGAAGGCCCAGGCCATTTTGGAACGCGACAAGGCGGTCCTCTCCACCTCCTACGTTCGCCCCTACCCGTTCGTTCCCGCTCGCGGCGAAGGGGTTTGGCTCGAGGACGTGGACGGCAACAGATTCTTGGACCTGATGGCGGGCATAGCGGTCAACACCACCGGTTACGCCCACCCGCGCGTTCTAGAGGCGGTGAACGAGCAGGCGGCCCGCTTCCAGCACCTGTGCTTTTCCGACTTCTCCTCGGAACCCCAGGTCAGCCTGGCCGAGCGCCTCAACAAGCTCGCCGGCGGCGGCTTTAGGGTCTACTTCGGCAACTCCGGCACCGAAGCGGTCGAGGCGGCCATCAAGGTAGTCCGCTACCACACCCACCGCCCCTACATCCTGGCTTTTACCGGCGCCTTCCACGGCCGCACCCTCGGCTCGCTGGCCCTTACCTCGTCGAACAGCAAGTACCGTAAGGGCTTCGCGCCGCTACTTCCCGGCGTGGTACACGTTCCCTACCCGCACCCCTACCGGCCGCCCTTCGGCGCCAGCCCCGACGAGGTGGGGCAGGTCATTCTCGACTACGTCAAGCACCTTTTCCGCACCAAGCTGCCCCCCGAAGAAGTGGGAGCCATCTTCTTCGAGCCCATTCAGGGCGAAGGCGGCTACATAGTCCCGCCCAAGGGCTTCTTCAACGAACTCAGCGAGCTGGCCCGCCGTTACGGCATCCTGATGGTCGCCGACGAGGTGCAGGCCGGCAGCGGCCGCACCGGCCGCTTTCTGGCCTCGGAGTACGACGGGCTCGACCCCAACATCGTCCTCCTGGCCAAAGGCATGGGCTCGGGCTACCCTATCTCGGCGATCCTCTTCAAAGAGGAGCTCTCCAGCTGGCCTCCGGGCGCCCACGGCACCACCTTTGGCGGCAACCCGGTAGCCGCGGCGGCCTCGATGGCTACCCTGGACCTGCTAGAAGAGGGTTTGATGGCCAACGCCGCCAACGTCGGCGCCCGCCTGATGGAGGGCTTCCGCTCCTTGCAAGCCGAGTTCCCCCGCCTTGGCGACGTCCGCGGCCGCGGCCTGATGATCGGGCTCGACTTCGTCAAAGACCCACAGACCCGTGAAGAAGACGCCGAGCTGCGCGACGAGGTGGCCCGGCGCGCCTTCGAAAAGGGCCTGCTCACCCTCCCCGCCGGCCCCTCCACCCTGCGCCTCTCGCCGCCGCTGATCATCAGCGAGACTGAGGCCGATTTGGCTCTCGAGCTGATGGGCGAGGTTTTCAAGAGCTTCTAGCCGGACAAGGAAAAGGCGGCGGGTAGCTACCCGCCGCCTTTTCCTTTTGGTTTCATTACTTTGGCTCGGGTATCTGCCTGTAACCCTCGGGCACCGGCAGGGTGCGAATGTTGAGGCGCCAGCCGCTCGCGGTCTTGGCCACCGGCGGCCACCAGACCATGGCCGCGCGCCCGGCTATGTTCTCGCTGCGCACCGGACCGAATACGCGCGAGTCCTCCGAGCCGCCCAGCTTGCGGTTGTCACCCATGACGAAGTAGTAGTCGGGCTTGAGTTTAAGAGCGCCGACCGTTTCGATGGTGTGATCGCGACTGGCGTCGAGAAGGTTGGCCGGCACCGGCTCCAGCATTTCGTAGGCCGGCTTGAGGTAATCGGGCAACGAGTCGACGCGGTAACCCTGAAAGCCGACCACCTTGCCGTCCGCCAGCAAGAGGCGGGGAAAGCTGTCGGGGAAGGGAATGATCTTGTCGGTTATCTGCTTTTCGTCCACGTAGTAGCCGTTCACCACCAAACGACCCTGTTCCACCTTGATGGTATCGCCCGGCTTGGCCACCACCCGTTTGATGAAGTAAGGGCGGTAGCGAAAGCCTAACACCGGAAACGCCGCCACCGAGTTGGGCGCGCCCGCCGGCGGCTTGACGATGACTATCTCGCCGCGGTTCCACTGGCGCAAACCGAAGCGCACCAGCCACATCTCGTACTTGGGAACTAGCACTCGCTCACCGTTTTGCAGGGTGGGGGTCATGCTTTCGCCAAATACCTGGACCGTAGTGAATACGAAGGTGGTCACCGCAAAAGCTATCAGCAGCGCTTCGCCAACTTGGCGGAACCAGTCGTACCATAAGTATCTCAAGAAGTCGCGGATCTCCATGCTCACACCTCGTAGCCCTTCAGAACTCGCAGCGCCGCGTCGTAGCCCAAGCGCCAGATCTCGTCAATCTTACTAAACGACTCGAGCCCAACTCCCTTCAGCTCGGGCCGGATGTAAATCTCGGGCGGGTTCATTGAAAGACGCGCCTGCGTCAACCGGGCCTGCATGATGTCTATGGCGCGGCGACCCAGCTCGATCACGCTTCCCGGCGGCTCCGCCTCGCTGTCGGGGCGATAAGTCACGTCGGAAGCGATCACCCGCTCCACGCCCAAGAAACGGGCCGCGTCCACCGGCAGATTATCCAGCACCCCGCCGTCAATCAAAACGCGCCCCTCACGCTCTACCGCCGAGAACAACCCCGGGTATGCCGCCGAAGCCATTACCGCGCTGGGCAGGTCGCCACTGTGCAGGTAGGCCAACCTGGCCGTCACCACGTCGGTCGCCACTGCCACGAAGGGAATCTTCAGCTTGGAAAAGTCGGACGGCAGATAATGGGCCAGGAACTCCTCCAGCTTACGCACCGAGAGGATGCCGCCCACTGGCCGAAAGTCGATCAGCTTGACCCAGGAGGTGCGCTTGGCTATCTGCAAGATCTCCTCCGGCGTCAAACCGCTGGCGTAGAGACTGCCGATTATTGCGCCCATGCTGGTGCCGGCTATGCCACCCAAGGAGAAACCCAGCTCGTCTATCGCCTTGAGTACGCCGATGTGCGCAAACCCCCGCGCCGCACCGCCGGCAAGGGCTGCGCCCAGATGAATGGCCTGGAAAGGAGAGCTAGCCTGGGCGTTGTCTTTCACGTACTCCATAGTAACCGCCGCCGGCCATGAACAGAGTGAGCGGGGCGCGCGTTATAGTTGGTTTGTGGGCCTGCCAGGAACGCGCTTTCTAGGTCGGTATCGTTTGGTCCGGCCAATTGCTCGTGGCGCGGTTTCGACCGTCTACCTAGCCTTCGACGATGGCGGCACTCCTTACGCGGTCAAGGTATTCCCCCGCGGCTTCGCCGCCCGCGCCGACCGCGAGTGGCGCGTTGGCAGCTCGCTCAGCCACCCCAACGTCAATCCGGTGCAACGCCGCTTCGATATAGGCGAGTACCCCGCCGTACTGATGGACCTGGTTCCCGGATCTCGCCTTTCCGACTTCCCGCGGATGTCTAAAGAGGGCTTCGGTGGGATTTTCGCGCAGTTGCTAGCCGCGCTGGCGCACCTGCACGAACGCGGCTTCGTTCACCGCGACGTCAAGCCGGAAAACTTGATAGTGGACGAATCGGGCACCGCCCGCCTGATCGACTTCGACCTCTCCGGCCCCGAGGACGAACCCACCGGCCGCCTGCGCCTAGGAACCATCGCCTATATTGCTCCCGAGCAGGTGCGCGGCGAAAAGGTGACCCCAGCCAGCGACCTCTACGCCGCCGGCGTCATCCTCTACTGGGGACTGACCGGCGAACTGCCCTTCGTTGGCGATCCGCGCGTGGTAATGAACCACCACCTGCACTCGCCGCTACCGAGCAGCGAAAGCGGCGACGAGGCTCTGGACGCGTTTCTCGAGCGTCTTGTGGCCAAGGACCCCGCGGCGCGCTACCCGAGCGCCACCGCGGCGCTGGCCGATTTCGAGGCCATCCGCCAAGCCGGTCCCGGCGGCATCGGAGGGTAGCTGCCTTACACCCTGCGTGCCAGTTGGTCATAACCAGAAACAGAATGCCGCTCGGAGCCTTCGCCCGCTAACGAAAATTGCGCTGCGGCGCCCGCGGGCGCCGCAGCGTTCATAGACCAACCCAGACTTAACGCTGATCGATGGGCACGTACTTGCGATCCAGCTCGCCCACAAACTTGGCCTTCGGGCGCAGCAAGCGGTTGTCCATCCGGTAGTACTCGAGAATGTGCGCGGTCCAACCAGAGATGCGCGCCACCGCGAAGACCGGCGTGAAGAAGTCGGTGGGAATACCCAGGTCGGAGTAGACCACGCCAGAGAAGAAGTCGACGTTGGGGTAGATGCCGCGCGGGTTGAGGACCTTGCCGGCCTCGCGCTCGACGATGGTCAGGATCTCGTACTCCTTCGACTTACCGTGGGCCTTGGCCACGATCTCGGCGTACTTCTTGAGGATCACGGCGCGCGGGTCGAGGGCCTTGTAGACGCGGTGGCCCATGCCCATGATGCGCTCCTTGTTGGCCAGCTTGCCCTGGACCCAACCGGCGGCCGCCTCGGGGTCGCCGATCTCCTGGACCATGCGCATGACCTGCTCGTTGGCACCGCCGTGACGGGGGCCCTTGAGGGCGCCAATGGCGGCGACGATCGAGGAGTAGATGTCGGAGGCGGTGGAGTGAACGGCCAGCGCCGTGAAGGTCGAGGCGTTCATGCCGTGCTCGGCGTGAAGGATGAGGGCCACGTCCAGCAGCTTCTCCTGCTCCTTGCTCGGCTTGGTGCCGTTCATCATGTAGTAGAAGTTGCCGGCGTGGGAAAGCTCGGGGTCGGGCTCGATGGGCATCTTGCCCTCACGCAGGCGCTTGATGGCCGCGGTGACGGTCGCCATCTTCGAGATCAGGCTGATGCTCTTCTCGTAGAGGCTCTCGTAGGAGGTGTCTTCTTCGGTGGGGTCGAAGAGGCCGATCTCGCTAATGGCGGTGCGCAAGGCGGCCATGGGGTGGGCGTCTTTCGGGTAGTCGGCGAACGAGGCAATCTTCTCGACGGCCAGGTTGCGGTTCTTGACCATCTTTTCCTTGAAGAGGGCCAGTTCGTCGGCGGTCGGCAGCTTCTTGTGTAGCAAGAGGTAGGAAACTTCTTCGAAGCTGCTGTTCTCGGCTAGCTGGTCGATGGGGTAGCCCAGATAGTAGAGCTTACCTTCCTGACCGTTGATGAAGGAGAGCTCGGTCTCGGTGAAGTGGACCCCTTCTAGGCCGCGTTTGATCTCAACTTCGCTCATTCTTTGCTCCTTTCCGAGTCTGTGGGTAGCAGGCTCACTTGCGCATTCCTTAACAAGGATAGCACTCACGCCGCCGTGGACTCCGGTAATAACGTCCCTGCGGCTGCCGGCGCTAAGGCGTTACCTGCCGCAAACTGGGCAGTTGGGGTTCTTCGTAACGTTCAGGATGCGGAAGCTCATCTCGGCGGCGTCGTAGAGCAAGAGGCGCCCCGCCAGCGGCTCGCCGACTCCCAGTATCAGCTTGAGGGCTTCGGTGGCCATCAAGGTGCCCACCGTTCCAGGAACCACCCCAATTACCGCCCGGTCGGCCGCGGTTGGCTCCGCCTGCGGCGGCTTGGGGAACAGGCAGGCGTAACAGGGGCCGCCTTGATGGTTGAAGACCGCCACCTGCCCCTCATAACGGCGGATAGAGCCGTGCACCAGCGGCACGCCCGCCTCTACCGCGGCCCGGTTGGCCAGGTAGCGGGTGGCAAAGTTGTCGGAAGCGTCTATGAGCAGGTCGTAACCCCGTGTTAGCCGCGCCGCGTTTTCGTCTGAGAAGCGGGTGCGGTGCGGCTCGAGCGCCACCTCCGGATTGAGCGCCGACAGCCGCTCTACCGCCGCTTCCACCTTGGGCCGGCCGACGTCGGCGCTGGTGTAGAGGATCTGGCGGTTGAGGTTGCTAAGGTCCACGACGTCGTCTTCGACGATGCCTATTCTGCCGACGCCGGCGGCGGTCAGGTAGAGCAGCACCGGGCTGCCAAGTCCGCCAGCGCCCACTACCAGCACCGCCGCCCGTCGCAGGCGTTCCTGCCCGGCGGGGCCTATTCCCTCGAGCGGTAGTTGACGCGCGTAGCGCCCGGTTTCATTCGCAGACATCCAGCTCGACCTCCTCCCCCTGCGGCAGCCCAAAAACCCGCACCTCGCCGGTAGCGCCGCCGATGATCACGTACAGGGTATCCCAGACCGCCTCGGCGCGGTCGCGCGCGCTGGGCAGCGCCGGCCCGCCGGGGTGGGAGTGATAGACGGCCAACACCTCCAGGCCCGCGTCGTCGGCCTGCCGCAGCGCCTTCAGTAGCTGGCGCGGCTCGGCCCGGTAGGCGGTGCGCGGCATTTGGCTAACGTTCTCGAGGGGCAGCGCCAGTTCGGCCACGCCGACCCCGCCCAGCAAGAGCCCCACACACTCGCGTGGCTCCTCTTCCCGGGCGTGCGCCAGCATTTTCTCAAAAGCCGAGCGCCTTACCCGCAGCCTCACGTAACCAGACTACCCCGCCACCAACCACGGCCCGCTCGCGTCGTATACTTGTTAGCACATGACGGCTCGTTCGAAAGGAGGAACAAGATGATCCGTACCATCGCATTCGCCGGCCACTCGGGCAGCGGCAAGACCACCTTGGGCGAAGCCCTGCTCTACCTGACCGGCGCCAAAGATCGGAGGGGGAGCGTGTCCGAGGGCACCACGACCTCGGACTACACCCCGGAAGAAAAAGCCCACGGCATCAGCGTGCGCACGGCGGTTCTGCCCCTAGACTGGAAGGGGCACAAGTTTTTCGTGCTGGACACGCCCGGCTACCTCGACTTCATCGCCAGCATTCGCGGCGCCCTGACCGCCGCCGACGCGGCGGTGGTTACCGTCAGCGCCTCCGAAGGCGTGCAGATCGGCACCGAGCGCGCCTGGACGGTGGCTGAGAGGTTGAACCTGCCCCGCATGCTGGTGGTCACCAAGCTCGACAAAGGGGGCGACTTCTTCTCGCTGCTAGAGGACCTGCGTTCCACGCTGGGCAGCATCGTGCCGGTGCACCTGCCCTGGTACGAAGGCGAGCAGTGGGTGGGCCTCCTCGACGTGCTCCACAACAAGGCGCTGCGTTACGACGGCGAGAAGTATCAGGAAGTGGAGATCCCCGCCGACCAGCAGGACCGGGTAAACGAGTACCACGAACAGGCCATCGAGGCCATCGTCGAAACCGACGAGAACCTGCTCGAGCAGTACCTGGAAGAAGGCGAAGAGCCGCAGCCCGAGCAGGTAGCCAAGGCCTTTCACGAAGCCGTCCGCCAGGGCCTCATCTACCCGGTGGCCATCGCCTCCGGTGAGACCTTGATTGGCGTAGAGCCCCTGCTCGACATCTTCCTGGAAGCTCTCCCCTCCCCCAGTGAGCGCTGGGGCGAAGGGCCGGCGCTGGCCAAGGTCTTCAAGATTCAGGTAGAACCCTTCGTGGGCAAGGTAGCCTACGTGCGCCTCTACCGCGGCGAGTTAAAGCCGGGCGATACTCTGCAGTCGGAAAACGGCCCGGTAAAGTTCAACCGCCTCTACGTTCCGCGCGGCAATGAGCTGATAGAAGTAGACAAGGCCGAGGCGGGCTACATTCTGGCGCTCCCCAAGGCCGAGGATCTGCACCGGACCATGGCGCTCTGGGCCGAAGAACCCGAAGAAGTGCCCATGACCAAGCTGCCCGAGCCCACCACCTTCATGGCCATCACACCGAAGAGCAAGGGCGACGAGGCCAAGCTGGGCGAGGCCATCGGCAAGCTGCTCGAAGAAGACCCCAGCCTGCGCCTCGAGCGCAACGAAGAAACCGGTGAGATGCTGCTATGGGGTATGGGCGACATGCACCTCGAGGTCGCCAGCGAACGCCTGAAAGACTACGGCGTGGACGTGGAGCTCAAGCTGCCCAAGATTCCCTACCGCGAAACCATCCGCCGCAAGGCCGAAGGTCAGGGCAAGCACAAGAAGCAGACCGGCGGCCACGGCCAGTACGGCGACGTCTGGCTGCGCCTGGAGCCCGCCGAGGACTACGAGTTCGTCTGGGAGATTACCGGCGGCGTCATCCCCACCAAGTACATGAACGCCGTGGAAAAGGGGATCAAGGAAGCGGCCAAGAAAGGCGCGCTGGCCGGCTATCCGGTCATCGGCTTTAGGGCCGCGGTCTACGACGGCTCATACCACTCGGTGGACTCGTCCGACCTCTCCTTCCAGGTGGCCGCCTCACTGGCCTTCCGCAAGGTCATGGAGCAGGCCGGGCCCACCCTGCTGGAACCGATTTACAAGCTGAAGATCATCGTTCCGCAGGACAAAGTAGGCGATATCCTCTCCGACCTGCAGGGCCGCCGCGGCCGCGTTCTGGGCACCGACATGGACGGCGCGCTGGCCGTCATCAGCGCCGAGGCGCCGCTGGCCGAGGTGCTCGAGTACAGCCGCGTCCTGCGCAGCCTGACCGCCGGGCAGGGGGCTTATAACCTCGAGTTCAGCCACTACGCCGAGGTGCCCCAGCAACTGGCGCAAAAGATCATCGAAGAGTCCAAGAGCGAGTAACCAGCTACCAGAAAAGCCCCCGCGCCATGCGCGGGGGCTTTTGTATGCGGCCTCAGGCCTTCTTTTTCTTCTTGAGGTTCTTCTTGTAAGAGTCGCCAAAGCGGCGCTGGAAACGCTCGACCCGGCCCTCGGTGTCCACGAAGCGCTGCTTGCCGGTAAAGAACGGGTGGCACGCGGAGCAAACTTCCACGTGAATCTCGGGTTTGGTCGAGTAGGTTTCGATGACGTTCCCGCAGCCGCAGATGATCTTGGCGGGGACCAGCTTCAGGTGTATGCCTTCCTTCATGGATTCCTCCTTAGAGGGCGCACGGTCTTGGTCGTGCGGCCAACCAACGCTCCCTACTGTACCAACCGCGCGGGGAGCACGCAAGCCTGGACTGGGAGTAGGAGGTGGGAGGTGGGATGTAG
>JALVWZ010000430.1 GCA_027023115.1 Thermaceae bacterium | reverse complement strand
ATCTTGGTCGCCAGAACCTTCCAGGAGGAGACGGCGCGTGGTGCGCGGTAGGGGGTGGGTGTGGGATAAGTGAATTGTACGTAGTGCGTGGTGCGTAGTACGTGGTAGGTAGTTCGAACCGAGCACGCCATGCGCGATGGTGCATTAAGAGTCTTCCACAAGCTACGAGCCACAAGCCACGAGCCAGTTTCAAAACCCCCACCCCGGCCCTCCCCAAAGGGGAGGGAGATTTACTTTGTTACAAACCGCGAGCCGCAGGCGTCGAGTCGTCTCAAAACCACGAACCACAAGCGACGAAACGTTACTACAAGCCACAAGCTACAGGCCACAAGCTGGTTTTCTCGATTCCCCGGACGAGGCCGGCTAGCCAGGCCGAGAGCCGGGGCCCATGCCGGAAGAGAAGCTGAGGTTCGGTTACCACAGGCATGCAAAACGCTGGAATGTAGGGGAAGGTTTGAAACCTTCCCCTACCGCCAGAGAGCTGAAAACTGAGCATGGCGCTTCTACAGGCCACAGGCCACGAGCCACTGGCCATCCCGTCACCATCACCACGCACCACGTACTACGCACCACGTATCCACAGGGCGGACACGCGGGTCCGCCCCTACGACGGGATAAAGCGCGCCACGAGTCACGAGCCACAACCACAGGCCACAAGCTACAAGCCACAGGCCGTTGTCTCGTCATTCCAGCCGAGCGGGCCTTGGGCTCGCGTGAGCTGGAATTAAGGACGGCGCAATCTTCGTTACACGTGAATGTCGTAATAAACATTGGCGACAGCGCAGAGCCCCTGCCATAGCTTCCTAAACGGTCCCGGACCTCGCTTTCGCCGGAGTGGTGATAAGGCTCCTCGTGGCGACGGAGGTGGCGTGAACGACGTGCCCGAACTTTACAGCTAAGTATCACCGGCGCCTGCGGACGGCGCGGCGCGCCGCCGGACGGCTACGCCTTATGCTGGGGTCATGAAGATCGTGACCGTAGTTCTAGATTCGGTGGGGCTTGGTTACCTGCCCGACGCCCCGGCCTTTGGCGACGAGGGGGCCGACACCATAGATCACACCGTGCTCAAGACCGGCATTGAGCTGCCGAACCTGGCCCGGATGGGCCTGGGCAACGTGCCCGGCGTGCACACCCTGCCGCTCGAGCACGAGCCACTGGGCGCCTGGGGGCGGATGATGGAGGTGAACCCCGGCAAGGACAGCTCCACCGGCCACTGGGAGTTCGTCGGGATTCACCTCGAGCACCCCTTCCGCACCTTCCCCGAGGGTTTTCCCGAAGAGCTGATGCAAAAGTTCTCCCAGGCCATCGGCGGCCGCGGCTGGCTCCTCAACAAGCCCTATTCGGGCACCGACGCCATCCGCGACTACGGCGAGGAGCACATGCGCACCGGCAAGCCGATCGTCTACACCTCGGCCGACTCGGTCTTCCAGATCGCCACCCACGTGGACGTGGTCCCGCTCGAGACCCTTTACGACTGGTGCCAGAAGGCCCGCGAGCTGCTCACCGGCGAGTTCGCGGTGGCACGGGTCATCGCCCGCCCCTTCACCGGTGAGCCCGGCAACTTCTACCGCCTCAACGACAAACGCCACGACTACGCCCTGGTTCCACCCGACAACGTCCTCGACGCCATCAAGGCCGCCGGCTACGACGTGGTCGGCGTGGGCAAGATCCCCGACCTCTACGCCCACAAGGGTTTCACCCGCGAGGTGCACTCCGGCAGCAACACCGAAGGAATCGCCAAAACTCTCGAGCTAATGGACGAGGACATCAACGGCCTGATCTTCACCAACCTGGTAGACTTCGACGCCAAGTACGGCCACCGTCGCAACCCCGAGGGCTACGGCGCGGCGCTGGTGGAGTTCGACCACGCCCTGCCTGATTTCCTGAAAAAGCTCGGTCCCACGGACTGGCTGTTCATCGTCAGCGACCACGGTAACGACCCGACTTACCGCGGCACCGACCATACCCGCGAGTACGCGATGCTGTTGGCGGCGGGTCCAGGCGCGGCCGGCCGCGACCTGGGCAAACGCCAGACCTTTTCCGACTTGGCCGCCACCTGGGCGAAGCTACTCGAAGTAGACTGGTCCGGGCCGGGAGATTCGGTATTCTAAAGTTAAAGCTGGCGCATTAGCGCGGCAACGGGATGAAAGGGTGGAATGAACCTCAATTGGCGTGACGTAGTAGACATTCTGGCCGTTAGTACGGTTCTCTATTACACTTACGGCCTCCTCGCCGAAACCCGGGCCATGAACCTGGTCCGGGGTTTGATCGTCTACGTCCTGGTCTGGTTCGCCGCCGTCCAGTTGCGCCTGACGACGCTTTCCTGGCTCTTAGGCAACGCCGCCACCCTAGGCATGTTCGCCCTGATCGTCGTTTTTCAACCGGAGCTGCGCGGCGTGCTGGAGCGGCTCGGCCGCGGCCGCCTGCGCGAAAACCGCCTCGACGTCGAGGCGGCGCGCGAGCTGCTGCGGGCGATCGAGCGCATGGCCGCCCGCCGTCTGGGGGCGCTCATCGCCCTGGAGAGGCGCACCCCGCTAGGGGAGTACGCGATAACCGGCGAACTCCTGAACGCCCGCGTTTCGGCGCGCCTCCTCGAGACCATCTTTACGGTGGGAACGCCGCTCCACGACGGCGGCGTAATCATGCGCGGGCGCAAGCTGACCGCTGCGGGCTGCGTTTTCCCGCTTTCCGACCGTGACGACCTGAAGTATCTGGGTACTCGCCACCGCGCCGCCGTCGGACTGAGCGAGTCCACCGACGCCTTCGTCATCGTGGTCAGCGAAGAGCGGGGCACCATTCGCGTCGCCGAGCGCGGTCGCCTGTCGCCCAACCTGACGCCGTCGGAGCTCAAGGACCGCCTGCGGGAGGTGCTCGATGAGGCCATTTGAACCTATTCGCCGCCTTCTGCACAACTGGCCCATCAAGCTGGCGGCGCTCTTGACGGCCACCGTCCTTTGGTACCAGCTGCGCGAGGTGGAGCCGGTGGTCGAACGCAGCCTCGAGCGCCCCCTGGAAGTAGTTGGAGTAGACGCCGAGAGGCGTCCCGTTGGCCTGCCGGCCAAGGTTCTGGTGCGTCTGCGCGGCACCTCGCGCATCATCAAGAACCTGCATCCCAACGCGGTCGTGGCATTCGTGGACCTTTCGGGGGTAGAAAAGGGAACCTTCACCGCGCCGGTGCGGGTGCGCGCTCCCAGCGGCGTCACGGTGGTGGAGGTGGTCCCCGCCGAGGTCGAGGCGACCATGGAAAAACTGGGGGCCGCAGTGTTGCCGGTGGAAGTCTTCTCGCCGGGTAACGCCGTGGTCTTTTCGCCCGTGAACGCCGAGGTCAAGGGCCCGGCCTCGCTGGTCGAGCGGGCGCGGACGGCTGTGGGCGCCGACATGAACGAAGAGGGCACGGTCCGCCTGGTGGCGGTGGACGCCGCCGGCTTGCCGCTCGAGGGCCTGGAGCTTAACCCGCCCGAGGCCAAGGTGACCGTCTTGGGACCGCTGCTGACCCGTAAGGAAGTAGACCTGACGCTGGCTCCAGCGCCAAAGAGCGTCGTACCGGCCAGTGTCCAAGTGCCCGAAAAGGTGGTAGTCGTCGGACCGCCCGAAGCGCTGCTAAAGGTGCGCTCAGTCCGCGCCACCGTCGACTGGCACGTCGGCGAGTACACCACGCCGCTCAAGCTGCAACTGCCGCCGGACGTGAGCGTGATCGGGGTGGTGCTGGCCCACCTGCGGGTGGAGCCGGTCAAGCCCCTGCAGTAGACGGACTTCGCAAAACGGGCCACAGGTGTCAGAATGTAAGGGATGGCCGAAGTACTGCCCATACGACTTTACGGAGATCCGGTGCTGCGCAAGAAAGCACTGCCGGTCGGCGATTTTTCCGGCCTCGGCGAGTTGGCCGAGAACATGGCCGAGACCATGTTCGAGTACGGTGGCGTGGGCCTGGCGGCCCCCCAGGTCGGCTTGGCGCGGCGGTTGTT
Organism: Thermaceae bacterium; assembly: GCA_027023115.1. Classification (GTDB taxonomy): domain Bacteria; phylum Deinococcota; class Deinococci; order Deinococcales; family Marinithermaceae; genus Oceanithermus. The sequence goes on along the minus strand of JALVWZ010000430.1, from coordinate 1,638 downwards.
CATCGCCGCCGAGTACGCGTTCGAAGAAGAAGAGGCCGAAGCCGACGAAGACGAACGCCCGCGCAGCGTCCTGAAGAATCTCTACGTGATGGTCAATCCGCGCATTACCTATCGCGCCGGTGAGCAGGTGGGGACAGAGGGCTGCCTTTCCATTCCCGGCGTCTACTCCGACGACGTACCGCGCGATTTGCAGATCCGGGTCGAGTACCTGGACGTGCAGGGAGAGCCGCGTGAACTCGAGGCCGAGGGCTATTTGGCGCGGGTCATCCAGCATGAGTTGGACCACCTCGAGGGCGTCTTATTCCTCGACCGCATTCCCGCCGAGTTGCGCCGTCCCTTTATGGAGGAGCATCGCAGCGAACTGGCCGAGATGCAGCGCAAGGCCAAGGCCTTCCTGCGCGAGCTCAAGGCCGAGCGGGGGTGAGCGCGCTGCGCCGCCGGCTCGCCTTCTTCGGCTCGCCCGCCTGGGCGGTGCCGGTGCTCGAGGCTCTGGCCCGCGAGCATGACGTGGCGCTGGTGGTCAGCCAGCCAGACCGCCCGAAGGGGCGGGGAATGCGCCTCGCGCCCAGTCCGGTGGCCGCAGCGGCAGAGCATTTGGGAATACCCGTCGCCAAGCCGCGCCGTTTGCGCAAAGACCAGCAGATCGCCGCGCGGTTGCGGGAGCTCGACCTGGATGCAGCGGTAGTGGCCGCATACGGCCAGATCATCCCCGAAGAGCTACTGAAAATCCCCCGCTACGGATTTCTCAACATCCACCCCTCGCTCTTGCCCAAGTACCGGGGCGCCGCACCGGTCAACTGGGCGCTGATAAACGGCGAGCCGGAAACCGGTGTTAGCATCATGCAGCTCGACGCCGGCATGGACAGTGGCCCGGTCTACGTCCAGGAAAAAACCGCCGTCGGCCCGCACGAAACGGCGCAGGAACTTTCCGAACGCCTGCGCGACCGGGGCGTGGAACTACTGCTGGACGTGCTGGAGCGCCTAGAAGAACGCGAGCCGGAACCCCAGCGAGGCGAGCCCAGTTACGCCCCGCTGCTCACCAAGGAGGACGGCCGCATTCGCTGGGAGGAGCCCGCGGGTAAAGTTTACGACCGCCACCGCGGCGTCCAGCCCTGGCCCGGCAGCTGGTTCGAGTATGGGGGGAGACGGGTCAAGGTGCTAAAGATGCGCCCGGCCGAGGGCCGCGGCCGCCCCGACGAGGTGCTAGCGGTGGGCCCCGAAGACGTGCTGGTGGCCGCCGGTGAGGGTGCGCTGAGGCTGATCGAAGTTCAGCCCGAAGGCAAGCGATCCATGCCCGCCGCGGCCTGGGCGCGGGGGTATGGAGTAGCCCCAGGCACGAACTTGAGCTGGTAGTGACCTCTCAACATGTTGTCCACAAAATCCCTCAGGTAGGAGGCGATGCGTAGGTAGTACGTAGTGCGTAGTGCGTGGTGGGTAGTGAATAGGTTGTGGGAGGTGGGAGACGTGCGTAGTACGTTGTACGTGGTACGTGGTGCGTAGTTCGTTGTAAGTAGTATGAATCGAATGTGCAATACGCGCTGACGCGCCACGGTGTTCCCATAGGCCACGAGCCACGAGTCGCTTGTTCGTCTTGCCTCCCCCAGCGGGGGAGGCAAGACGAACAAGCGACTCGTGGCT
>JALVWZ010000429.1 GCA_027023115.1 Thermaceae bacterium | reverse complement strand
ATCTTGGCGGCGGTCACGCCGTAGGGAGCGTCGCCGAGGATGATCACCTGGGGGTTCTTTTCTACCACCAGCTCGGGGCTGATCTTGGGGAAGAGGCCCAGCTTGGCGGGAATGATATTGCGCCCCCGGGCCTTGTCGATGAGGGTGCCGATGAACGAGTTCGGTCCCACCGTGTAGGGGGTGGCGTCTATCTCGTAGTAGACGCTGGGACGGTCCCCCGCCTTGGCGGCCGCGGTTTCCAGGGCGTAGACCTGCTGGTTGATGCGGGCCACCAGGGCCTCGGCCTGCGCCTCGCGATTAACGAGAAGACCGAGTTTGCGGGCTGTGCTGAAGATATCGTCGTAGGTTTGCGTGTTGACCGCGTAAACGGTAATACCTAGTTTGGTGAGCGCCTCTGTTAACTTGCCGTACTTGCTGCTGATCACCAAGTCGGGCTCGAAGCTGGCGATCAGCTCGACGTTGGGGTTGTAGAGGCCGCCGGCTTTGGGTTTTTTGGCGGCTTCGGGCGGCCAGTTGGAGTAGTCGTCGGTAGCTACTATCTTGTCGCAGGCGTCTATGGCGCAAAGCGTTTCGGTGGCCGAGGGCAACATGACCACGATCCGCGCCGGTTCGGCGGGGATGGTGATGCTGCGACCCAGGTCGTCTTTCGTGACCAGCGGGTACGAGGTAGCCAGCGCCAGACCAAGGAGAATTGCCAGGAGAGCCAGTAACTTCTTCATACGAACCACCTCCTAAACCGGCCCCGCGACTTGGGAGGTGGGGGAAAACAAACTCCCCGCGCGCGGCGGGGAAACTGTTATAAAGTTCGATGCCCCCTAACCGCCCCCTTCCGCGAGAGGTGCCCCTTGGGGTTTGGGGCTTCCCTGGCAGGTATTCGGGCTCGTGCTCGCTAGGAGCCATTACCGTTGCGGGACAGCGCCGGGCTCTCACCGGACTTCCCCACTTTAAGCCTGGGCTACGCGCGCCAGGCACCAGGGACCTCGAGGCCGGATTGTGGCCCCCTCCGGGGCTAATTGCAGGATACCACGAGAATGACCAAGCCCCGGCGTTTAACCGGGGCTTGGTCGGGGTGGGTCGGAACTTACTTCTTGGCCAGGTTGGGCTTCACGCAGATGGCCCAGACGGTCAGCGTCCAGTCTTCCGCTGGGCCGCCAACCATCCTGCCGGCCTGCGCCATCCAGCCGGTGTTCGACAGCGGGTAGCTGGCCTGCAGGGTGATGGTCGGGTCGTAGACGCCGCTCACCGTTTGCACGCTGGCGCCGCCGCCGACCACCTGGAAGCCTGCGGGGCAGCTGACCGAAACGCTCTTCGGCTGGTTGCAATCGCAGGAACCGAGCGCCGCGTCGCTGCTGTTGCTGACAATGCGGAACTCGCTGATGCCCGGAGGTCCCATCGGACCCTGCGGACCCTGCGGGCCAACGGGGCCGGTAGGACCAACCGGACCCTGCGGACCCTGGGGACCAGCGGGACCCTTGGGGCCGGTGGGCCCCTGCGGCCCTTGCGGGCCGACCGGACCAGCGGGCCCTTGCGGGCCAACGGGGCCGGTGTCGCCCTTGGGACCCTTGGGACCAACCGGACCTTGCGGACCGGCCACGCCCTGCGGACCCCGCGGACCAGCGGGACCCCTGGGACCCTGCGGGCCCTGCGGGCCGATGCAGTCGAGGGCGTTGACCTTGCCGTCGCCGTTCAGGTCTTCGGTCTTCAAGTCGGCAACGCCGTTGCCGTTGGTGTCCCAGCAGTTGACGCCGGCGGGCCCCTGCGGACCGGTAGGACCGGTGGGACCCTGCGGGCCCTGCGGACCGGCCGGGCCCTTGGGACCCTGCGGGCCTTGCGGACCCTGCGGACCAGTGGGCCCCTGCGGACCCCGCGGCCCCTGCGGGCCGACCGGACCAGCGGGCCCTTGCGGGCCAACCGGACCAATGCAGTCGAGGGCGTTGACCTTGCCGTCGCCGTTCAGGTCTTCGCTGCTTACGTCGGGCTTACCGTTGCCGTTGGTGTCCCAGCAGCTGAGGCCGGCGGGACCGATCGGACCCTGCGGGCCAGTGGGACCCTGCGGACCCTGAGGACCGCGCGGACCCTGAGGACCAGCGGGCCCTTGCGGGCCGGTAGGGCCGGTAGGACCCTGCGGACCAACCGGACCACGAGGACCAACCGGACCGGCCGGACCCTTGGGGCCGGCAGGCCCCTGCGGACCTTGCGGACCGGTGTCGCCCTTGGGTCCCTTGGGGCCAGCGGGCCCTTGTGGGCCGGTGGGACCCTGCGGACCTTGCGGACCGGCCGGGCCCTTGGGCCCCTGCGGACCGGCGGGACCAGTAGGACCGGCCGGACCGGCCGGACCCTTGGGCCCCTGGGGACCGGTAGGACCGGCGGGACCCTGAGGACCGCGCGGACCCGGAGGACCGACCGGCCCCTGCGGACCCGGAGGGCCCGGAGGCCCGGGAGGCCCCTGGACCACCAGCACCTTTTGCGCCGGCGCCTTGGCCGTGATGGGGGTGGCAAAGACGGCCATGTGCTGAGTGCCGCTCTTGACCTGGTCCTTGGTCTTGATGCCGTAAGGGATGAATACCGAGAGCTGCTGCTGCGTCTGGTTGACTATCGTCAGCGTGCCCTTGCCGTGGTAATCGGGATTGGATATGTTCTTGAAGTCGGCGATGTAAGCGCGGACCAGACCCTGCTTGACCGCGGCGCTGAGCTCCAGCGCGCCGGCAGGCAGCTCGTGTACCGCGTTCGAACGGGCGTAGTCTACCAGCTCCTTGGTTATCGGGAGCTTGGCGGCGCTGAACTTGAGGCCGTTGGTAAAGTACCAGACCGCCCGCTGCACCTGATAGGGATGGCTCTTGTTGTAGCCTCTGGCGGCGGCGTAGCGCTCGATGGCGCGAACCTCCGCCGGCGCCAGCCCTACCGGCGCCAGCTTGCTGCTGGGGAAAGGCTTGCCATAATCCATGCAAAAGCCCTCCACCGGCACCGCGACCGAGCCCGACGGCGGAATGGACACCGTCACGCCCGACTCGGCGGCCAGCGCCCGTGGCGCACCAAAGACCGTGACCGCGGTCATGACCAGCAGAACCCAGACGGCTGCCGCTGCACGACCCTTAACTATGCTTTTTATCACTCGAATACCTCCTCCTCTTCCTGCAGTAAGTAGATAAGGAACCGGTTTTAAAGCGCTAATACGCAAACTCACCATAGTTCCCACCCACCTTATACATTTAGCCATAGATGCTATATGAATGTGTAAAAAGCATATAAAACCAGCTGCTTTCGGTTGGCGGTTCGCGCTGTTAAAATGCGGCAATGCGAATATCGGCCTATCTTTGGGGGTTGCTGGTGGCAGTGGTGCTTTACGCGGCCTGGCTCTTCAACCGCTTGGTGGCCGCCCGCAACGCCGTCAAGGAGGCCTGGGCGGGCGTGGAGGTGCAACTCAAGCGCCGTCACGACCTGGTTCCTATGCTGGTGGACGCGGTCAAGGCCTACGCCGGTCACGAGCGTGGGCTTTTGGAACGCGTCGCCCGTTTGCGTTCGCGACCTGCGCCCGACCCGGAGGAGGAAGCGGAGCTGAGCCATGAGTTGAGCCGTCTGCTGGCGGTGGCCGAGGCCTACCCGGAACTGAAGGCCAGCGCCAACTTTCTGGCCTTACAAAACGAACTGGTCGAGGTGGAGGACGCCCTGCAGCTGGCGCGGCGTTACTACAACGGCGCGGTGCGGGTCTACAACACCCTGCTCGAGTCGTTCCCGGCGATGTACGTGGCCCGCTCCTTCGGCTTCGCGCCGGCGCGGTACTTCGAGCTGCCCCTGGCCACCCAGGCCCAAGCGCCGGAGGTCGAGTGGTAACCAGGTTGCTGGCGGCTGCGGCGCTGCTGCTTATGGGGCTGGCCGGAGCCGTCGAGCAGATTGAAGATTACTCCGTACAGATCCGCCTCGAGGCCGGTTCGGTGCTCGAGATCGAAGAAGACCTGCTGGCGCGGTCGGAGCAGACGGCGATCAGGCACGGCATCTACCGCGACCTGCTGAAAAAGCCGGCCGCCGCCTGGGGCGCGGCCGACCGGGTGCGGATCGGGTACGAGATCGAGCAGGTCGCCATTGACGAGCGCCCGGTCCCCTGGAAGGCGGTCGCGCATAGCCAGGGATGGCGAATATACATCGGCGACCCAGACCGCCTGCTGCCGCCGGGGCTGCACAAGTTCACCCTCCGCTACAAAGCCCGCTACGCCGTGGTGACGGTGGGGAAGCGAGCCCGGCTCGACTGGAACCTGACCGGCAACGACTGGCGCTTTCCCATCCGCCGCTTCCGTTTGCACCTTTACCTGCCGCCAAAGCTGCCTGCCGAGGCGCTGGCGGCGCGCGTTTATTACGGTCCGCTGGGCTCGAGCGAGAGCCTGCCGCTAGAAACCCTGGACCGGCACACGCTGGGCTTTTACTATCCGCAGCCGCTGCCGCCCGGCTCCGGCCTCACCCTGCAGGCGGAGTGGCCGGCCGAGTTACTGCCGCCGGAGCGGCCGCCGCCCGACCCGACCCGCAGGGTCTTGCTGCTGGGCCTGCTGCTGGTGGCCGGAGTCGACCTGTTGGCCTGGTGGCGGGCCGGACGCGACCCCAAGGTGGGGCCGGTCATCCCCCGCTTCGAGCCGCCCCGCGCCAGCGCCGCCCTGGCCGCCTACTTGCTGCACGGCGGTTACAACACCCGGGCCTTCAGCGCCGCGGTCGCCGAGCTGGCCCAAAAGGGCTTTTTGCGCGTGGACGGCGACGCGCGCCGGCTCTTGCGCTCGCAGATGCCAAGTGAAAAGCTGCCGCGCGAGCTGCGCGACTTCCATGGCGCTCTCTTTGTGGGTACCGGAGAGGTGAGCCTCGGTCAGGACGACGCCGACGCATTACGGGGAGCCCAGAAGGCGCTCGAGGGTTCGCTCAGCATTGCCGCGGAGCCGCTCCTGCGCAGCAACGACGGCCTGGTCATGCTTGGCCAGGCCATCGCGGCCACCCTGCTTGGCTGGCTGGTCTTCCACGCCAGCGGCGACTTTGGCGGCGCCGTATTCACCGCCATTGGCTACGTCTTTTTCGTTACCTTTGGCGCCCGGCTGATTCGCAGCGCCGCCCTCGCCTGGGAGCGCTACCGGCTCATTCCCGGCCTCAGCCCCCTGGGCGAGCTCTTGCGGGCGGTGTTCGCGGTCTCCGCTTACGCGCTGCCGGCGTTGCTGGCTGGGGTGATTGCCGGTCTGTTCCTGGGCTTCGGTGCCGGCCTTCTGATAGCGCTGCTGTTATTGACCGGTCCCCTGGCGGCCTACCTGATTCCCGCCTACACCGAAGAGGGCGCCCGTTTGCGCAACCACCTGCTGGGGCTGGCGCGCTACCTGGGCACCACCGACGAAGCAGCGCTGCGCCGCATCGGGGCGCCGGCCGACGCCCCCGGCCGCCTTAGCGAGCTCTTTCCCTACGCCATCGCCCTGGGCCTGGACGTTCCGTTCGGTAAACGACTCGAGGCCTTCGCCCGCCGCCATCCCGAACAGGCGAACCAGGTGCTCGTTTGGAACCAACCGCTTTCGCACACCAGCCAGGCGGGCATGGGCGGCGTTAGCGGCTACGGCCGCTCCATTTCCAACGCCCTGCGCGCCGCGGTCGCCCGCGCTCGGGCGAGCGGCGGGGGC
>JALVWZ010000428.1 GCA_027023115.1 Thermaceae bacterium | reverse complement strand
CAGCTCGCCCGGGTAGCGCCGCCGCAGTGGACGCGGCGCGGGCGCACCCGGGGAAAAGCGGTAGCCGAGCGGGCCCGACTCCACCGGATACCCGTCCGCCCGCAAGCGCTTGACCTGCTTGTGCACCGCCACCCGGCTCACCCCCAAGCGGGCGGCCAGCGCCTCACCGCTCGTGTAGTCTTCGTCCAGTTCGTAAACCAACGGCAGAGGGGGCATTGTTAACCATTATCGGCCATTGGCTTAACCACGGCAACTCCCACCCGCCGCTAACCGCGCCCAGGTAGACTTTGGCTATGCGCAGACTCGTAGCAGCTCTGACTTCTCTCATGAGCCTGGCCTTCGCTGCCGGCCTGGTGCTACCCTTTGGCGGCCCGGGCGGGAACGCGGTCAGCCTGGCCCTTTCCCAAAGCCTGCAAACCGCCTCGCCCATAGTGGCCGAGCTGGCTTTTCCCGAAACGCCCTGGCCCCAGGGCTGGTCGGTGGTAATGGGCGACCCGGACGGCCCGGGCGGCGCCCGCATCGCCGCCGAGGCCACCGGCGCCGACTGGGTGCTGGTCGGCAAGGTCGGTGGCGACGGCTGGATAAGCGCTTATCTTTTCAAAGACGGTCGGGCGTTACCGGCTCGATTTAGCAACCCCGGCCTGCTCGCCAGCTGGGCGGCGCTGCAACTGGGCAAGAAGCCTGCGCCCCTCGACTTTTATCCGGAGCTCGACAAGCCCCTGGCAGACCTGATGGAAAGCGCCCCCCACTTCGACGCCAAGCCTTATCTGCAAAACCTCGCCCCCAAGGCGGCGAAGGTTCTCGAGCAGCAGGTGTCGCTCGTAACTACCCTTTACGGCCACGGCGCTGCCGCCGCAAAAACCCTGCCGGCCGCCGTGCTCGACTTCTGGAAACACCGCCAGAACCCCGAGGAAATGGCCGACGCGGGCGTGGGGCCAGTGTGGAAGGCGTTCTACCCGATAATGAACGACGACCAGAAAACCGCGGTAGCCCGCGCCAAGGCGCTCCTCGGCTCGAAGCGGGCCCTCGACGTGGCCGGAGCCGTGCTGCTGCTGCGCTCCACCAATGACCCGACCTGGCGGCAGGGCGCTGCCCGTCTGACGACGGTGGCGCCCGAGCTCGTGCTCGGCTGGGAAGAGCTGAGTTTTGCCGCCTTTGAGCAAAACGACGCCGCTCTCGCCCAAAAGGCGCTGCTCAAGGCCATTGAGCTCGAGCCGCAAGAGAGCCTCTACTGGACCAACCTCGGCTGGGCCGATTACCTGCTGGGCGAGATATACCAGGCCATTTACGCTTCCAGACGCGGTCTCGAGCTGGAAGAAAATCCGGTGGCGGCCTACAACCTCGGCCTGTTCCACGCCCTCCTGGGCGACTACGGCGACGCCTTCGGCTATTACCGCCAGGCCCTCCGCCTCGACGACGGCAGCGAGGTCCAAGCGGCCCTGGGCGACCTGAAGAACACCAGGAAAGACGCCATGCTCTTCTGGCAGGGCTACCTGCTGGCCCGCAGCGGCCACTGGCGCGAAGCACGGCGCGCATACACGGAGTTTTCGCAACGCCTCCCCAACCACCGCTTGGCGGACGAGGCCAAGGCGGAGCTGGAGGCGCTGCAAGACGTGAATAACAAGCTGGCGGTAACCGGCTACAAGCTGGGCCCCCTCGAGGTGCAGCCGCCCTTCGGGGTGGATGAAGAAGTGCGCCCGCTGCTCACCGCTTCCAGCAGTGCCTACCTGCCCTCCGGTAAAGTGACGGTCCGCGTCCTTGCCGGCGACAAGGTGGTGGCGCAGAGCATTACCAACCTGACCGTGCCCCCGCTCACCTCCGGTTTCACCCGCGAGCTCGAGCCCTTCACCGTGCACGAGCCCGGCGAGTACGAACTGACGGTCGAGTACGCCGGCGCCCGCGCGCAGACCAAGATAACCGTCGGACCCACCAACCTGGCGCGGCAACTGCTCTCGCGCGGCTTGATGCCTACCGACCTGGACGGCAACCCGCTGCTTCCGGACGAAGACCTGGCCGGCCCCGAGGGCGAGAAAAAGCTCATCGCCGCCACCCTCAGCCACGTCAGGAGCGCCGCCGCCCAGGCCGCCAAGATAGAACGTTTTATCGAGCCGCTCACGCACGGTCCCTACAAAGGCAAGAGCGTGGCCCAGCTGATGGCCACCGCCGACGCGAAAATGGTCGAGCACTTTTATCAGGACGTTTTGCACGATCCGGAAATGCTGGACGAAGACGCCGTCAACGCCTTCGCCCACTGGTTGGAAAGGGTCAGATAGAGCGTCCGGCCTCTGGTCTGCCCCTCACCGGGCCAGCCTTGTCCGGGGAATCGGGGAAAACGGCTTGCGGCCTGTGGCTTGTAGCCTGTAGCTGTGGCTCGTGATGTGTGTTATCTCGTCGTAGGGGCGGATCCATGTGTCCGCCCGAACTGCGCGGAGACGTGAGTACGCCTGTAGCTATAGTCAACGAAGCAAAGCTCCCTCCCCTTCGGGGAGGGCTGGGGTGGGGGTTTTGAAACCGGCAAGTGGCTTGTGGCCAGCGGCCCGTGTGAACACCGCAGTGCGCCATCGCGCATAGCGCACTTGGTTCAAACCGCCCACCACGTACTACGTACCAAGTACCACGCACCGCTTCGCTTCCCGCATCCCACTCCCTACCTCCCATACCCCACATCCCAAAACCGCCTAGAATATAGCTGGCATGAGCTTGCTCGAAGAACTTTACCGCGAAACGATCATGACCCACGCCAAAGCGCCCCGCAACTACGGGGAACTGCCCGGGGCGGACGTGGTCATCGCAGGCCGCAACACCAGTTGCGGCGACGAGATAACCCTTTATCTAAAAAGCGACGGCGGCAAGATAGCCGACGTCACCTTTACCGGCCACGGCTGCGCCATCAGCCAAAGCTCGGCCAGCATGATGACCGAGCTGGTCAAGGGTCGCAGCCTGGAAGAAGCGCGTCGGCTAATCGACAGCTTCAAGGAGATGGTGGTGGAAGGGCGGCAACCGGCGGCGGAACTGGGCGACTTGCAGGCCTTGGCGGGAACCGCCAAGCTGCCCTCGCGGGTCAAGTGCGCCACCCTGGCCTGGAACTCGCTCGAAGAAGCGCTCCTCAAATTGGAGGGAGAATGAAGGCTTACAGGGCCCGCGAGGTCACGCCACTGCTCGCCGGCGACGCGCAGCTGATGAAACTGTGGAAGGAAGCCGCCGGCGCAGACAAGATAGTGGCCTTTCAAAAAGAGGGCGAAAACTGGGTTGTCGTCAAGGACGCCGCCCTGGTCGCCGTACTGGAATCCCGCGGGGTAAAGGGGGAACCATGGAATGGTTGATGGCAGCTAAACCGGTCGTGTTTTTGCATGCTTTTCCGTTTTCGCCGGAAATGTGGTCGCTGCAAGTGGCCGCGCTCGAGGGCCGCTACAGCGTCTTCGCCCCCGCCATGCCCGGCCTCGGCGGCCGCGAACCGGGTCCGGCCAGCCTGGACGAATGGGCCGCCGAACTGGACGAACGCCTGGACGAGCTTGGCTTTGAAGAGGCCGTCTTCGTCGGCCTTTCCATGGGCGGTTACCTGGCCTTCCGGATGTGGGACCTCTTCCCCGATCGCTTTGCCGGCCTGGTGCTGGCCGACACCCGCGCCCAGAACGACGACGCAGCGGGCCTGAAAAAGCGCGCCGAACTGGCGGCGGCGGTGCGCGAAAAGGGGGCGGGGGTGCTCCTGGAAGGCTTTTTCCCGAGCGTCCTGGGAGCCACTACGCTGGAGGGCGCGACCGAAGAGCGCCGTGCCGCCGCCGAGTGGGTGCGGGAGATGATTCTCGAGGCCGACCCCGAAGGCATTGCCCGGGCGCTGGAGGCAATGGCCGGCCGCCCCGACTCGCGTCCCCTGCTCCCGGAAATAGAGGTTCCCACCCTGGTCATCGTCGGCGAGGAAGACACCCTCACCCCGCCCGCCGACGCACGCACGATGGCCGAAGCCATACCCGACGCCGAGATGCTGATCATTCCCGCAGCCGGCCACATGTCGAACATCGAAAACCCGCCGGCCTTCAACACCGCCCTCATCGGCTTCGTCGAGAAAGTTTACGGGTGCTGAGCCATGGGTCATGATTCCCTGAACGTCCACGACAACCTGGTTCGCCTACGCACCATGCTGGTTCACGCCGAAGAAAAGGCCGTCAAGGACCGCGACTTCGAAGAGGCGCAGAGCATCCTCGACCAGGCCCGCGAAACCATCGAGGTGCTCCGGCCCGAGATCAGCCCCGACCTGTACGACGAGCTGATACGCGAATGGGTGGGTAAGACCCTAAAGGTGGAACACATCAAGAGCGATTACCCGCCCAACGAGTTCGACGAGCGCTAGATTTAAAGCTCGAACAGTTTGTTCACGTTACTCGGTCGGCGCGAGCAGCTTTCCTCGCTACTCTAATGAAATCTGGGGTCCAGGACCGATCAGAAGTCGTAGTGGGGGAGCTGCATCGTCGTTTTGCCAACGGCCCCGACCAGCGACGAAGATTGCTCCGGTCTGGATTCAAGTTCGCCGGGCCGCTTTGGGTCGAGAATGAATATCCAAAAAATATCCCAACTTGGCTCATTCGGCTCTACGGCCACACAGCGATAGATTTTATTTTTGCGAACTTTCGGGTGATGTTTTATTTGGTGCTATCTTATTTGGGCTAGGCCGGATCGGGGTCGTTGTCGGCTTCAGAGACTTCTTTATTAAGAGTTTCTTGCCTTCGAGCTCCTCCAACTCAGTACCCAAAACCCGCTTCAAAAAGGCCTGGTCGTCAGGTGCCAATTCATCGAAACCTCTCCAACCCTGCCTACGCATCTCCTCGTACGTAAGCACGCCCATGTTGTTTGTGGGACCATCTGTTGGGGGAGCCACGGATTGAGAACTCCCCTTTTGCCAATCACAACCAGAAATCCAGACCGAAACCATAGCCGCCACGAGTAAAACGATGGCAAAATTGGATAAGCGTTTCATTTTATATCCTCATTTCATTGGGATAATAATATATTATAGTTTCATTCGCAAGACCGTGCAGTTGGTCAACACATCTGAGACTCCCTCCCTTGGGGACCGGCTCCCCTTGCATCTCATCCGCCCCTTCTCCAATCTCGTCTTTCACCCTTACTTCTCTTTCCCTCTTTTCTTTCCCTCTTCGCCCCATCCCACACCCTGCCCTGCGTCTTGGCCAGGAACTCCAGAGGAGCCAGGCCGTTCACTAAGCGGTGGCCCTTTGTTCGTTGCCGGGGGGCTGCGTTCGTTGTCGGTAGTCGAGTGTCGTAATCGTCGAGATAGGCGTTGAGTTCTTGCCGTGGCTCGAGAATCCATGAGGGCAAGGGCTGGGCGTGGAACTCGCCCTTGAAGGTGCGCCGCGTCCTTTCGACGTGGCCGTTCGGCTTGCCTAAGCTGCTTCCTCGGTTGCTTCCTCAGAGTCAGCCAGATGGGCCACCTACCCCAGGTGGGGTGCTGCTTTCTTAGGGCTTCTATCCGAACGAGCAGGTCGGGGGTCCAGCAGACCTTCCGCCGTAGGTGTCTAGGTCGTCTGGGCTTGGGGGCCAAGCCCTTTAGCCCTTCTTCCTTTAGGCTCCTCTGCCAGCGGTAGTAGGTGGCCCGGCTGATGCCTACCAGGGACTGGATCTCGGGCCAGCTCATCC
>JALVWZ010000427.1 GCA_027023115.1 Thermaceae bacterium | reverse complement strand
GCCGGCAAGGTGCTGCTGGAAGACTGGCGGCCACCGTTCTTGATAGCGGTGTCAGGCCGGGTTTCGCAGGAAATGGCCCAAAAGGCGGCGGCCATGGGCGCGGTACTGGTGGCCAGCCGTACCGGAGCCACGGAGCACGGCATCAAGTCGGCCGAGAGGTACAACCTAACCCTCTGCACTTACGTGCGCCGCACCGGCTACCGGCTGAATACCTCACCCGGCAGGCTCATCGCCCGCGCCGCCAGCGAGGTCCTCGACCCGGTTCGCGTTCAAGAATAAATCTTCACCAAAGCGGGCTCTCAGCTCTTCCCAGGGAACGATTTTGGCCTCGGCGAGGTCAACGAAGCGGCGTAGGTAGTAGTCTTCGTCCCTAAGCTGCAATTCTGCCAGCGGCTCGAGCGACTTGTGATAGATCGCCGCCAGCGGCTCGATCCAGCCACTGGGGCCGAGGGCGACGACGGCGCTGCTGCCGGCGGCGCGCTCGAGCAAGAAGCGCCAGTAGTCGGCGCTCAGGTTGGGCAGGTCGCAGGCGGCAACGGCCACCCAGTCGTACCTGGCGTGGTGCAGGGCGCTGTGAATTCCGCTCAGCGAGTCGCCACCCGGGATTACGTCGGGATAAACGGGCACCCCAAACTCGGAATAGTCACGCCCGGCCACGACGAATCTTTCGGACGCCTCGGCCAAACCTCCCAGCACGTGCGCCATGAGGGGCTTACCGCGCCAAACGAACCGCGCCTTGTCGCGTCCGAAGCGCTTCGAGAGGCCGCCTGCCAGAACCGCGCCGCTGAACTCCATGGCCTAAGGATACTTCTCCGCTGGCGGGGCGCGAAAGGAAAACTTGACCGGCAGCCAGCCGAGCGGATAGGGTGAATACGAGATGCGCATACGCACGCCGCGCAGTTACAAGATCCGCCACCAACGCTTCTGGTGACGTCTAGTATGTCTGTTAACTTTTGATCCCCCAGTAAAAACACAGATAGGAGGTAAGTAAGTTGTACATCGAGGATTTCTCATTGCCCGACGAACGCGGCCGATTTGGCCCCTATGGCGGCCGCTACGTCCCTGAAACCCTGATCCCGGCCCTGGAAGAGCTGGAGGAAGCGTACCTGAAGCTCAAGAAAGACCCCGAGTTCCTGGCCGAGCTCGACTACTACCTGCGCCACTATGCCGGCCGGCCTAGCCCGCTCTACTTTGCCGCCAACCTTAGCGAGGACTGGGGAGGAGCACGGGTATACCTCAAACGCGAAGACCTCAACCATACCGGTGCCCACAAGATCAACAACACCCTCGGTCAGGCCCTGTTGGCCCGGCGGATGGGCAAGAAGCGGGTAATAGCCGAAACCGGCGCCGGCCAGCACGGCGTAAGCGTTGCCACCGTGGCGGCTCTTTTCGGCCTGCGGGCGGTCATCTACATGGGCGCCGAAGACGTTCGCCGGCAGGCGCTGAACGTCTTCAGGATGCGCCTGTTGGGGGCCGAGGTACGCACCGTAACCAGCGGAACGCAAACGCTGAAAGACGCGACCAACGAGGCGATTCGCGACTGGGTAACCAACGTGCGCGATACCTACTACATCCTCGGCTCGGTAGTAGGTCCGCACCCGTACCCCATGCTGGTCCGTGACTTTCAAAGCGTGATTGGTCGCGAGATGGCCGCGCAGCTGCGGGAGGCCGAGGGTCGCGACGTGCCCGATGCGATCGTCGCCTGTGTGGGCGGCGGCTCCAACGCCATAGGAGCCTTCGCTCACTTTGCCTACCTGCCCCCAGAGAAGCGGCCCCGCTTGATTGGAGTGGAAGCGGCGGGAGAGGGTATCGCGAGTGGGCGCCATGCCGCCAGCATCGTCGCCGGCCGACGCGGGGTGCTGCACGGTTCGTACATGTACCTCCTGCATGACGCGGACGGGCAGATTCAGCCGGCGCACTCGATATCCGCCGGCCTCGACTACCCCGGCGTAGGCCCGGAGCATAGCTACTATGCCGATCGAGGAATCGCCGAGTACGTGAGCGTCACCGATGAGGAGGCGCTAGAGGCCTTCAAGCTGCTGAGCCGGCGCGAGGGGATAATCCCGGCGCTCGAGTCGGCCCACGCAGTAGCCTACGCGGCCAAGCTGGCGCCGCAGATGACCGCTGACGAAGTGCTGGTAATCAACGTATCCGGCAGGGGAGACAAGGACGTCAACGAGGTGATGCGAGTTATGGGAGAGGATTCACGATGAGTCGCATCAGGAAAGCATTCGAAGAGGCTAAAGGTCGCGCCGCGGTAATACCCTATCTCACCGCCGGCTTTCCCGACCCAGAGAGCTACCTACGGATCGCCGCAGGCCTCCTCGATCAGGCAGACATGCTGGAAATTGGCCTGCCGTACTCCGACCCTCTCGGCGACGGCCCGACTATACAGCACTCCGGCGACGTGGCCCTCAGCCAGGGGGTAAACACCCGCAAGGTGCTCGAGCTCACCGCTGAGCTGCGCAGAAAAAGCGATAAGCCGCTTCTTCTGATGACCTACATCAACCCGGTCATCGCTTACGGACCCGAACGCTTCTTCGCCGACTTCGCCGCTGCCGGTCTCGACGGCATAATCCTCCCCGACCTGCCGCCCGACGAAGACCCGCAGCTGGTCGCCAAAGCCCGCGCCGTCGGGCTGGATACGGTCTTCTTGTTAGCTCCCACCTCGACCGACGAGCGCATCGAAAAGGTAACCTCGTACGTTACCGGTTTCGTTTATACGGTGAGCGTTACCGGCGTCACCGGTGCACGGGACAGGCTACCCGACCTGGCCCCGCTAGTAAGGCGTATCCGCCGTTTCAGCGACGCGCCCGTCGCCATCGGCTTTGGCATTTCCAACCGCGAGACGGCCCACCAAGCGGCACTCGTTGCCGATGGAGTGGTAGTGGGCTCGGCCTTGATTAGGGAGATAGAGGCCGGCCGCGATCCCGCCGCCCTCCTGAGCGAGATCCGTGAGGGAGCGCGCGTAGAATAGGGCCATGCAACGCTTGCGACTGGGTGAATTCGAGGTCTACTTTCTACAGGACGCCAGCTTTTGGCTGGACGGCGGGGCAATGTTCGGCGTCGTGCCCAGGGTAGTGTGGGAAAAGAAGACAGCCCCCGACGAGCTAAACCGCATTCCATTGATGGTCAGGCCGATGCTCGTAAAGGGCAGGAAGGGCTGGTATCTGGTCGAAACGGGAATGGACGACAAGCAGGGAGAAAAGCACCGGCGTATCTACGGGATCGAGCGGGCCGGAGCGGTGCTGCAGCAGCTGAAGGAGCTGGGTTTGTCGGCCGGTGACGTCGGTACTGTCATAAATACCCACCTCCACTTCGATCACGCAGGGTTGAACACTATATCACGAGATGGGCAGATGGTGCCCCTCTTC
Organism: Thermaceae bacterium; assembly: GCA_027023115.1. Classification (GTDB taxonomy): domain Bacteria; phylum Deinococcota; class Deinococci; order Deinococcales; family Marinithermaceae; genus Oceanithermus. The sequence continues at coordinate 18,920 of JALVWZ010000427.1, read as the reverse complement.
ACTAACGCCCGTTACCTCGTGCAGAAACAGGAGCTGCACGATGCGTTAAACCCCCACGAGCGCAATCGCGCCAGCTACCTGCCGGAAAACATCGTTCCGGTAGCCGAGGCTGGGCTCTTCGATGAGGTGGAAGGTGAAGTGGAGCTCGAGCCAGGGCTAAGGCTGGTGCCGCTACCCGGACACACGCTGGGCCAGCAAGGGGTGGTGCTCGAGTCGGAGGGTCAAACCCTGGTTTACACCGCCGATCTCCTGCCGACGCTGGCGCACGCGCCGCTGGCGTACATCATGAGCTACGATCTCTACCCGGTCACGACTTTGCAAACACGCAAGCGCTTTTACGAAGAGTGGCTGGCGGCGGACGCGCTGATTGCCACCCCGCACGATCCCATATCGCCGCTAGGCAGGCTCACCAAGACCGAGCGGGGTTACATGGCAAATCCAGTACAGATCGGGGAATAGGCAGACCTGAAGAGCTTAAATCGAATAAGAAGGGAGCCTGGTTGTTCGGGCTCCCTTCTTATAAATCGCGTATTGAGGCTGCCTCTTTGACTACTTCGCCGTAAAGATTAGCTTTCAGCAGCAACCGGGATTAAAGAACAGCGGCTCAGGAACCGAGCGTAAAGCCGCCGCTGCGAATCTTGCTGATGTGCTCCCAGTCGAGGCTCACGCCTATGCCGGGACCCTCCGGGACCGGCATCAAGCCGTCTTTGGCCTCCAAAGGCTCATTGATTACGTCGCGTTCCCAGTAGCGGCTGCCGGAACTAGTGTCGCCGGGCAGGGTATAGCCGGGCAGAGTGGCGGCATGGATGTTGTGGGCCCGACCAACGCCGGTTTCTAGCATTCCGCCCATCCATACTGGGCGGCCAAAAGACTGCGCTACGTCGTGAACGCGGCGGGCCTCGTCGTGCCCCCCGACGCGGGCCACCTTGACGTTGATGACGCCGGCCGCGCCAACTTCTAGCGCCTGGCGGGCGCTCCTGGCCGAGGTGATCGACTCGTCCAGACAGATGGGGGTACGCAACTGCCCCTGCAGTTTGGCGTGGTCCAGGATGTCGTCGTAAACGAGCGGCTGTTCGATGTAATCGAGGCCGAACTCATCCAGGGCAGCCAGCCGGCGGGCGTCGGCCAGGGTGTAAGAAGAATTCGCGTCCACGGTCAGGTGAGCCTCGGGAAAGGCTTCACGCACTGCGCGGATTAGTTCGATGTCCCAACCAGGCTTGATCTTCAGCTTGATACGCCGGTAGCCCTCGGCCAGGTGACTCTCGACGGCTTTCAGCGTGGCGGCTACGCTTTCCTGCACTCCCAGAGAAACCCCTACTGCCACCTCGCGGCGCACCCCGCCCAGAAGACGCCAGAGCGGCTGCTCCAGAAAGCGCGCCCAAAGGTCCCAAAATGCCATCTCGATCATCGCCTTGGCCATCGGGTTACCGCGATAGCCGGCAAGGGCTGCCGCCAACTGTTGGGGGTTCTCCCAGTCTTGGCCAAGCACCCGAGGCAGAAATACCTGCTCGAGCAGGTAAAGGGCGCCCGCCAGCGTTTCCTCGCGGTAGCGGGGGAGGTTGGTCATTACCCCCTCGGAATAGCCCTCGAGCCCTTCTCCACGCAAGATCAATAGCGGAACGACCCGCTCGGTCTGCACCCCGAACGAGGTCTCGAACCTGAACTTGAGCGGCAGGCGAACTACGGCCACCTCGGCTTCGCTTATCTTCATGGCTAGCTCCTTAGCCCCCGCGCATCATTCGCGGCAAGACGAGTACTATCTGCGGCCAAACCGTGAGGATGGCGGCCAGGCTCATCAGAATGGCGAAGAACGGCAGAGCAGCCCTGGCTACCTTGAGAATCGGTGCGCCGGCGACGCCCTGGATCACGAACAGGTTGAAACCGACCGGCGGGGTAATCTGCGCCGCCTCGACCATCAGCACCAAAAATATGCCAAACCAAAGCGGGCTAAAGCCAGCCTGGGTTATGAGGGGCAGGGTGATGGGCAGGGTAATGACGATCATGCTGATACCGTCTAGAAAGAAGCCCAGCACTATGTAAAAGGCGGCAATGACGATTACCAGCATGTACTTGGACAGCCCCAAAGTGGCTATCCAGGCGGCGAGCGCGGTGGGGATACCCATAAAGCCCATTGCCGTCGAGAGCAGCGATGCACCGGCGATGATCAAGCCGATCATGCTGGTGGTGCGAATGCTGCCAAGCACAGCTTGAATGAAACTTTTGCTGTCCAGGGAACGGTAGGCCAGGGCCAGCAAAAGCGAGCCAAGCACGCCAATGGCGGCGGATTCGGTAGGAGTGGCGAAGCCAACGTAGATGCTGCCCAGGACCATCAGGATCAGCAAAGTCACCGGCAGTAGGTTGACGAGGCCGCGCATCCTGTCGGCCCAGGTGTACTTGTCGCCGGCAGGGGCCTTTTCGGGCCAACGCAAACCGGCGTATACGAGATAGAGCATGAAGCCGCTGGCGAGCATTAGACCGGGTATTACGCCGGCAATGAATAACTGTCCAATGGATACGTTGGCCAGGACGCCGTAGATAATCATGACCAGCGAAGGCGGTATCAAAAAACCCAGGGTGCCGGCGCCGGCCAGCGAACCCAGGATGAGGTCGTCGTCGTAGCCGCGGCGGCGCAGCTCGGGAATGTTGATTTTGCCGATGGTGGCCGCGGTGGCTGCCGATGAACCAGAGACAGCGGCAAAGATGGTGCTGGCCACGACGTTGGTGTGCAAGAGCCTACCCGGCAGCCAGGAAAGCCAAGGAGCCAGACCGTCGAACATCCGCTCCGATATTCTGGTTCGCAAGAGCAGCTCGCCCATGAAGATGAACAGCGGCAGAGCTACCAGGGCCCAGGAATCGCTGGCGTTCCAGGCGATGTTCCCCAGGAGACGCAACGGCGGCGTGGAGGTGAAGAGGGCGATTGATACCAGGGCTACCGAGAAGAGCGAAACGAATACCCAAACGCTAAGTCCGAGCAGCAAAAAGAGAACGCCGAGCAGCACGATAACTGCGATCAAGGGGTCCACTAAGACTCAGCCTCCTCTCCCAACCAGCTCTTGAGTGTAAAAGCGATGAAACTGGTCAACAAAACGAGAGAGCCCAAGAAAGCGCTGCTGTACGGGTAAACGAGCGGCGTTCGCGATGGCAGGAAACTGCGGGTGCCGTATACCCAGGCGTCGTGCGTTTGCTTGAAGAGGGCGTAGGTCAGTAGCGTGGCGAAGATGGTTCCCAGCACTCCGGCGATGAGGTCCATAATCCGCTGGCCCCGGGGGCTAAGGCGCTCACGCACCAGGCCAACGCGAATGTGCTCGCCTTTTAGCAGTGTGTAGCCGGCGGCCATGTAGACCATCGCGGCCATGAAGTAGCCGGAATACTCCTGCGAGATGAAAGTGCTTCTTCCCGCCAGCCTGCGAAAGGCAATGTCGAAGAGGATGAGCGACGTGGTGGCCAGAAGCAGAAGCCCGGCCACCCATCCGAAGAGGGTGGCCAGGCGTTCTGCGGCCCGAATGAAGGACCGCATCATACTTTCTCCTTACTGGCCCCGGAAGGCCTTGATGACCGCTTCGCCGGTAGCGCCGGCCTCCTTGAGCCACTTTTGCAGGATTTGCTGGGCGGCTTTTTGCATGGCCGACTGCAACTCGGGAGTGATCTTGGTAACGATCTTCATGCCGTGGGTCTTGAGGGTAATCTCAGAGGCCAGGTCGGCTTTCTTCGACTGCTTCCACTGGTAGGCCTCGACCTTGGCGGCAGCGTCGAGAATGGCTTTTTGCTGATCGGCAGGAAGCCGGTCGAAAGCCTGCTTGTTAACGAAGACCATGTTGAGCGGGAAGGCGTAGTTGATGCGGTGGAAGTAGTTGGTAACTTCCCAAAGCTTGGCGTCGACGCCGGTTTGGGTAGAAGTCAGCACGCCGTTCACCAGACCGGTGGAGAGGGCGGTGTATAGCTCGGAGAAGGGGATGGCGATGCCCTGGCCGCCGAGCAGGGTTACGAACTCGGCCGAGTTGGCGTCGTAGGTGCGAATCTTGAGGCCCTTGAAGTCGGCCGTGCTCTTGAGGAGCTTCTTGGTGTAGAGGCCGCTGGGAGGCCAGGGCACGGCGTAGAGGAACTTGGCGTTCTGGCGCTCGAGGGCCTTTTCGTAGTAGGGCTTGGCAATCTGATAAAGCTTCCAGGCCTCGTCGTAATTCTTGACCAAAAGCGGCACCGAGGTGAGGCCGAAGATGGGGTCGTCGCCGCGGGCGTTGCCCATGAAGAGCTCCGCGATGGGGAGGGTGCCGCTACGAACGGCTCCGAGAACTTCCTGGCCCTTGAAGCCGAGCGCGCCACCGGGGTGGACTACGATCTCGAGCTGGCCATTGGTGGCCTTGGCGACCATATCGGCGAACATCATCACGCCCTTGGTGTGGAAGTTGCTCGCGGGCCAGGCAATGTGCATGTCCCACTTGGTCTTGGCCATTCCGAGACCACTTAGCAACAGGACGGCGAATATCAAGGTGGTTAGTTTCTTCATAGTTCTTCCTCCGTTAAGACTAGCGTTCACCTTCCACTTGCAATTATATGCCCTCAGGGACAATTAATTGTGAGTCCGTTCTATGCCAGCGAATAGGAACATGCGTCCTGAAGGGCTCTCTGGGCGTGTAAAATGAGGCAGGGAGGCAACATGAAGAAGATTGATCTCAACGCTGACGCCGGCGAATCGTATGGGCACTGGAAGATGGGGGCCGACGAAGCGCTCTTTCCGATACTCAGTTCGGTGAACCTAGCCGCAGGGTTTCACGCTGGCGACCCTCTAACCATGCAGAAGAGCGTCAGGCTGGCCAAGAAACACGGCGTAGCGGTCGGCGCGCATCCGGGCTTCCCCGACCTGGTCGGGTTTGGTCGCCGCGACTTGGCGGTTACGCCTGACCAGGCCTACACCGACGTTCTCTATCAGATTGGCGCGTTGGCGGCGTTCTTGCGGGTAGAGGGCATGAAAATGCATCACGTCAAGCCACACGGCGCGCTTTACTTGCAGATGGTACGCAACAAGGAGACCGCCAAGGCGGTAGCGCAGGCGGTAAAAGATTACGATCCGGAGCTGCCCTTGGTATTGCTCTTCGGCACGCCCATGGAAGAAGCGGCCAGAGAAGTAGGAGTTCGCTACGTGCGCGAAGCGTTCCCCGACCGTGCATATCTATCCGACGGGCGCCTTTCCCCCAGGAGCATGGCGGGTTCGCTTATCCGCGACCCACAAAAGGCTGCCGAGCGGGCGGTGCAAATGGTACTGGAGGGGAAGATCCCGGCGCTGGACGGCGGCGAGGTGGCGGTGCAGGCCGAAACCCTCTGCGTTCACGGTGACAACCCCGAGGCGGTGGAGATCGCCCGGGCGGTACGCGAAGCGCTACTGGCTGCAGGCGTAGAAGTAGCCGCTTACTGAATGCGCGTGTTGGGCGGAGTATATCTAATCTTCGGCGACGACGTTTCGCCGCAAACGGGGGCGCGGGTCTGGCGGGCTGCGCAGCAGATAGAGGCCAACCCTCCGGTCTGGATTGCCGATTGGATTCCGGGTTACAACCGGATTTTTATCGAGTACGACGCCAGCCGCACGAACTGCGCTCGAGTATTGCGCTGGGCGCGCCGCTCACTTACCGACGCCAAAGACGTTCCCGAGCGGGAGCTGGTGGAGGTGCCGGTCAGCTACGGCGGCTATGACCTGCCGGAGGTGGCGGCTCAGACCGGCCTGAGCGAAGAAGAGGTGGTCAGCTTGCACTCGAGCCCGGAGTATCGCGTCTACGCCGTCGGTTTTACTCCCGGCTTCCCTTTCATGGGACTGGTGCCCGAGCAGATACGCCTGCCCAGGCGCCCCAGGCCGCGTTTACGGGTGCCCCATCTGAGCGTGGCCATGGCCGGGCAGCAGACCGGCATCTACCCGCAGGAAACGCCCGGCGGCTGGCACATTCTGGGTAGGGCGCTGGTAAGGGTGTACGACCCTTACCGCACGGAGCCGTTTCTGCTCGAGCCCGGCGACAGGGTGCGCTTTGTTCCCCGGGAAGGCGAGGTACCGGCGCCCCCGCAACCCGTCGAGCTATTGCGGGAAGAGGGCCGGCCCTTGCTGCGTATAGGCAATGGTGGCCTGCTGACGCTCTTGGTCGACGGCGGCCGCTACCGTCAGGGGCGATACGGCCTAGCGCGGAGCGGCCCGCTCGACCCGTACTCGCACGCAGTAGCCAACGCCCTTTTGGGTAACCGCCGCGACGCGCCTGCGCTCGAGATCAGCCTACTTGCTCCCGAACTGGAAGCCCTGGACGACGTAATGGTGGCCCTGGCGGGTTACGGGCCCTCCACCAGCGGCGCCCCCGAGGCACGCTCCTTCATGCTGCGAAAGGGCGAAGTGCTCAAGTTAAAGCCCGGGCGACAGGGCGCCCGCAGCTACCTGGCGGTAGCGAGGGGATTCGACGCGGCCGAGTTCTTGGGAAGCGTTAGCCCGGATTTGAAGGGGCGCATCGGCAGGCCGCTGGCGGCAGGCGACGTACTCTACGGAAACACCGGCAAGGGGCTGCTGCCCAGAAGCTGGGAAATGCCGGCCCTGACTGCAGAAGAAACAACGCTGCGCGTCTGCCCCGGACCGCAAGCAAGCGAAGAATCGCTGGCGGCGCTGACCGGCAGCCTCTTCACGGTGGGAAAGGCCGACCGGATGGGGTTGCGGCTGGGAGGCGCCGTTGCCCTGGGCGGCGAGGTAACCAGCGAAGCGATTCCCATCGGCGCGATCCAGGTGCCTGCCGGCGGCGAGCCGCTGCTATTGCTAGCCGACCGCGGCACCGTCGGCGGTTACGCCAAACCGGCCATTGTGCACCCGCGCGACCTTTGGAAGGCTGGTCAACTGCGCGAGGGTTCGCGGGTAAGGTTCGAGCTGGGCTGCCGGGAACGGCTGTTCTGCAGCGCCGAGCTCTAACAGTAAGGTTCGAAAGCGTCGTTCACGCCGTCCCCGTCGCAACGAGCTTTAACGCAATCCCGGCGAAAGCCGGTGCCGAGATTGTTTTCAGAAGTCGCGTTTGGAGCTTTGCGTCGTCGCCGTTGTTTCTTACGACGTCCAAGAGCGACGGGGAATGATACGGTCCGGGTTCCATCTCGCGCAATCCGAGGGGGCGGTAATGACGGCCTTCTGTTCGGCTTAGGGCCGGCGAAATGACGGTCTGCTTACCGCCCACATCTCACGCCCCACTTCCCATCTCCTGCTACCTACCACACTCCGCCTGCTCCGGAGTTGGTGAACAACGTGTTGGGTAGCTGAGCCTAGGTGTCTGCCAGCCAGGAGCGCAAAGTGCGCAGATTCATGGCGTCGTACTCCTTGGGGGTCTCCATGATGAAGGTCTTGTCGGCCAGGCGCGGGTCGCGAACGAAATCGGCCAGGGCAGCGCCGATGGCGCCCTGACCCAGGTTGGCGTGGTGGTCAACGGCGCTGGCGAAAGCCCCCTGGGAATCGTTGAGGTGAAAGAGGGGTACCCGCTCCAGGCCGATCACTTCGTCAAGCTCGCTTATCACGCCGGCGGCGTCCTGGTGGAGCGGGTAACCCGCCGCGAACGCGTGGCAGGTGTCGAAGCAAACGCCTAGCGCAGTTCCTTCGATTACCCCGGCCAGTTCCTCTAAGCGACGGCCCACCTTGCGGCCGCCGCCGGCAACGTTTTCGAGCAGCAATTTCGCGCCCGCGGGAGCGAGCGCGAGCGCCTTGAGTGCGCCGACGCGAACGCGCTCCGGATCGCCCGAGCCGGGGTGGACGACCACGTAGTCGACGCCCAGTAAAGCCGCTTTGTAGAGGTCGTCTGCTAGGCTGAAGATGCTCTTTTCCCACAGCTCGCCGCTGGCGCCAAGGTTGACCAGGTAAGAAGCGTGGATTGCCGTTCTGCGCACCGGCCCTATGGCCAAAGCGTCGCGAAAAGCCTCGGCCTCGCCGGGCTTGAGGTTGCGGGTCTTCCAGCTGCGGGGGCTCTTGGCAAAAAGCTGGGCGGCGGTGGTGCCCATGGCTGCTGCGGCGTCGAGGGCGGCGGCGTAGCCGCGCTTGCCGCTAATGGAGTTGTGAAAACCGTAGTACATTAATTACCCCAGGAAACTACCTCGAGCCGCACCGTTGCGGTGCCGCTGGCCACCAGCCCTATTTTCAAGGCGGCGGCGTAGCTCAGGTCGATGATGCGGTCTTTCTTGAACGGGCCGCGATCGTTGATCCGTACGACCACGCTGGCGCCGTTGTCGAGCCGGGTGACCCGCACGAGTGTGCCGAAGGGCAGGCTGCGGTGCGCCGCGGTAAGCTCGTACATGTCGAATACCTCACCGCTGGCGGTGCGGCGGCCGTTGAAGTTCGGCCCGTACCAGGAGGCGACGCCCACCTGACTGAAAGAATCGGGATGGGCAGGAGCCGTCGGCTGGGGAATCTTCAAAACCTGGCCCGGGTGGATAGTCGTGCCGTCAAGCGCGTTGGCCCGCTGCAGCTCGCCGACCTCCACTCCAAAGCGGCTGGCGATCGAGTAGAGGGTATCGCCTTTGGCGACTGTGTAGAGGCGCTGTTCGACCGAAACGGTCTGGCGCGGTGCACAGGCCGCGAGCAGCAGGGCAGCTAGCAGCAGGAAGCGGACGCGACGGTACAACTAGACCTCCAGCCAGCCACGGGGAGCGTGGGAGAGGAGGCGAATGCCGGATTCGGTAACCACTCCAAGCTCTTCGATGCGCACGCCGCCCTTACCGGGCAGGTAAATGCCCGGCTCGAGTGTTACCACCATTCCCGGCCTTAGGACCTCCTCGGAACGGGGGTTGAGGAAGGGCGCTTCGTGAATCTCCAACCCTACGCCATGACCCAGAGAGTGCACGAAACGGGGGCCGTAACCGGCCTTTTCGATAACCCGGCGGGCTACGGCGTCCAGCTCGCGGGCGACCATGCCCGGGCGCAGAGCCGTCAAGGCGGCTTCCAGGGCTTCCAGCGCGACCTCGAACACCCGTCGCATCTCCGGTGCGGCTTTGTCGACTGCGACGGTGCGCGTCATGTCGGAGTGGTAGCCCGCCACGACCGCGCCAAAGTCGATGGTTACCAGCTCGCCGGCGGCTATCTTCTTTTCCGAGGCTACGCCATGGGGCAGGGCGCCACGTGCGCCGGAAGCGACAATGAAATCGAACGCGGCTTTCTCAGCTCCGTTCTTGCGCAGCCAGAACTCCAGCTCGAGGGCCAGGTCCCGCTCCGCGACGCCGGGCTGTATTAGCGGCAAGATGTGGGCCAGACCCTGGTCGGCGAGACGCGCGGCGGCGGCAATCTTCTCGACCTCCTCAGGGCCCTTAACTGCCCTGGCCGCCTCAATGGCGCCCTCGGTGGGTGTCAGCTCGCAGCCGCAGGCGGCCTCGACCTTTCGCAGGCGGGCGCAAGGGAGGTGCGCGGCTTCGTAACCCACCGTTTTACCGCGCAGATATGGGGTCAGAAAGCCGTAGCCCTCGCGGGGGTTGACTATCTCCACGGGGATACGCGACTCGGCGGGCGTCTGTTCTTCGTAGCGCGCGTCGGTAAATAGGGTCGCCCCGGCAGGGGAGAAGACCACCAGCGCGTCCTCCGGTGCGGTAAAGCCGCTGAGATAGCGGACGTTTTCGGGTCGGGTCACCAGCAGCAACTCGACGTTTTCGGGCAGTTCGACGGTATTAGAGTTCACAAGTACACTATCTCCCATACTAGTGATACATATCTCATGGGCGCATCCGCGTGTAAATTCGCGGGAAGGGGATGGCTTCGCGTACGTGAGCCAGCCCCGCGATCCAGGCGACGGTGCGCTCGAGGCCCAGGCCAAAGCCGGAGTGCGGCACGGCGCCGTAGCGACGCAGGTCCAGGTACCAGTCAAATACCTCTTCGGGCAGGTCGTGTTCGCGAATGCGCTTCAGCAGTAAGCCCGGCTCGTGAATACGCTCGGATCCGCCGATTATCTCGCCGTAGCCTTCAGGTGCCAGCAAGTCATCGTTCTTGACCAAGCTGGGGTCCTGATCATCTGGCTGCATGTAGAAGGCCTTGATGGCGGCGGGGTACTTTTCGATGAAGACCGGCCTGTCGAACTGGCGGCTAATCGCCGCCTCGTGCGGAGCGCCAAAGTCTTCGCCGTAGGGGATGGCCTCGACGTCCTCGCCGGAGTCGGCCAGTTTGGCGAGCAGGTCTATCGCTTCGCGGTAGCTGAGGCGCGGGTAGTCGCCGGCGGCGGCGGGCTCGAGCGCCTGTGGGTCGCGTTCCAAGATTTCCAGCTCGCGGGAGCGGTTTTCAAGAACGCGCCCCACCAGGTAGCTCACGTAGGCCTCTTGCAGGGCGACGTTTTCTTCGTGCTCCATGAACGCCGCCTCCGGCTCGATCATCCAAAACTCCAGCAGGTGGCGGCGCGTCTTGGAGCGTTCGGCGCGGAAGGTCGGCCCAAAGGTGTAGACCCTGCCGTAGGCCATGGCGCCGGCCTCGGCGTAGAGCTGGCCCGACTGGCTCAGGTAGGCCTTCTGGCCGTCGAACAGGTCCACCTCGAACAGCTCCGTGGTGCCCTCGACGGCGTTAGGGGTGAGGATCGGGGTGTCGAAGCGCACGAAGCCGCGTTCCGCGAAGAACTCGTGCGTAGCCCGCTCTATCTCGTCGCGGATGCGCATTACCGCCCAGGGTCGGCGGTGGCGCAGCCAGAGGTGGCGATTGTCCATCAGGAACTCGATGCCGTGTTCCTTGGGAGTGATGGGGTACTCGCCCTCCGGCTCGCTCAGGACTTCCAACCCCAAAACTTCTATCTCGTACCCGCCGGGAGCGCGGGCGTCGGCCTTGACCCGGCCGAAGACCTCGAGCGCCGTTTCCTGCCGCAGGTGATCGGCGCGGGTAAAGGTGGCCGCGTCTACGTTTCCTTTGAAGACGGTCGCCTGAATGAAGCCGGTGCCGTCGCGGACGATCAAGAAGTGCAGCTTGCCCTTGCTGCGCCTGTTGACCAGCCAGCCGGCAAGCCGCACCTCTTCTCCTTCGAAACGGGCTATCTCCTCGATAAATGCGCGTTGCATGACCCGAGTTTAACGCAGTTCGGAGCAAGCCGCCGATTCGGGTGCTAGCGCCACGCTGACAGGGTTCACGCTTACCGAACCGGACCGGTCAGCTCTTCAGGGATCGCCAAACGTAGACTTCTAAAGTCCCCACGTAGAAAGAGAACGCGCCCAATGCAACGTCAAGCCCCGGCAACCTAAAGGCCGCCAGCAGCATGGCAGCGACCAGACCTACACCGCCGGCGAGCGCGGCTCCTCTGGCGATGAGGCCCTGCACGTACTCGTCAACAATCAATGTGCCGGTTCCCGGCAAAACCACCACCATGAGCGAGACTGCGACAAGCACGAGGACCGGATGCCCCTGCAGGGCAAGATAAAGCGACGCCAATGCGGTCAAGAGCGCCCAAAGCGCCAAAATCAAGCGCCCGGCTACGCCCTGGGCCCCAAAGCGCAAGAAGGCCGAAACGCCCTGTTTATTCAGGCTCAGACTAGCTACTACTCCAAGGGAGAGTGCTATTAGCGCCATCGCCGCGCCCCATACCCAAACGAGCGCCCAGGCGGCCAGCGTAACGCCACGGATCGCAAATACGATCGCGGCGAACAAGATGACCAGCACCGTATAGTCGTACTGCTTAACCGGCTTACGTCCATTCATCGGTATCCTCCGGTGTAAAAATGTCCTCGATTGCCAGCCCAAACACCTGGGCGAGCTTGAAGGCCAGCGGCAGGCTGGGGTCGTAACGGCCCTTCTCGATGGCGTTGACGGTCTGGCGACTAACGCCCAGCCGCTCCGCCAGCGCCGCCTGGCTCCAGCCCTTTTCAGCTCGCAGCACCGGTAGCTTGTTCTTCATTTCCGGTAACCTCCAACCTGGCGGCGAGTTCGGCCAAGAGCCGCGAACCATGGCTTAACAGCCGCGAAGCCAGTGAGCGCAGCCGGCGCCCCGTGGAATGGTTGGCCGCCCTTAACTCATGTCGCAGAGTCTCGACCTTTTCGTCAATCTCCAGCTCCAGCCGAATGCGGTTCATGCTTTCAAAACCCATGTCAAGCTCCCTTGACATGTAGCGTAAAGGATACGCGCCATTATGTCAAGCGTACTTGTCACTTGGCTACATGTCAGTTGAATGCCAGCTGTGGATTTCGGCGCCTTGTTCTATTTCGCCCCTCCGGCCTGGTCATCTTCGCCGCGCCATGGGGCGTAGATGGCATCCGAGCCCCGGCTTCTCGTGTGACGTTGGCTCCGGGTCTTGGCCGGCCAAGCCGGCTGCGTCCGGGGAATCGTTAAGAGCGGCTTGTAACTCATAGCCTGTAACGCGTGGAATATAGTTCGTAGCTGACGTAGCGCCCGTGGTTTGCGGCTTGCACGGACAAAACTCCCTTCACTTCAGGGAGGGCCGGTTGGGGGATTCGGTGTCGCAAGAGACAGACGTCCGACGCCGTTTCCTGCACTACCCACCCCCCGCATCCCACCTACTACATCCTCAACCAACCCCGGAGGGGTCTAGTGGACGACGTGCAGGGAAGGCTACGTCTATCCGTTCAGAGAGATTATCCAGTCGATTGCCTGGGCGAATCCGCAGTCGGAGACCGTAGCAACGGTTTTGGTTGCTGCCCGACGCACGCTTGCGGGCGCGTTGCCCATGGCCAATCCCACGCCCGCAGCTTCTAGCAGTTCCAGGTCGTTCTCGCCGTCGCCAATCATCGCCGTTTCCGCCAGCGATATTCCCAGCTTACGAGTGAGCCAGCGGGCGGCGGCCAGCTTGCCGGCGTCGCGACGTAGCAGCGAAGCGTAAATGACCCCGGGCGTGGCCGGGCTGGTGCCGACGTGCCAGGAGAGGCTGCCCAGGTAAGCTTCGTCAACGGCTCGTCTGACCCGCTCCCAGGCGCTGTTATGCCGCACGACCCATTGCAAGCGGATGACCGTGCCCAGCAGGCGGGTGAAGTGCAGGTCGGCGTGTTCGATATTCACTTCCAGCAGGCGCCCGTGACTGTCGAGGTCGCTGCTCCAGCGCTCCACGTAGAAGCCGCCTTCGGCGGCATAGACCTCGAGCGGCAGCGCGGCGCTGCGGGCGAGGTCAACCAGGTCGTGCTGGTCGGTTTGGGGAAAGGGAACGGCGTATTCGGCCACCCCGGCGGAGCTGACCACCGCGGCGCCTTGGTGAAATATGTGGTGCCCTTCGGGGTCGAGGCGGCGGGCGTACTCGAGGCTAACGCCGGCGCTGGGCCTGCCGGTGGCCAGGGTAAGGTGCAAGCCGGCGGCGCGGGCGCGCTCGGCGGCCCTCCAAGCGCACTCGGGCACCCCGTTGGGGCCGTGTAAGGTGCCGTCCACGTCTACGAATACCAGCTTGATCATTCCAGCGCCACCCAACCGGAATGGGCCAGAACCGCCGGACCGCCTACGTAGACCGCGTAGGGCCGACCGTCGGGGGTGTATTCGACCCGGGTTTGAACCACGCCAGGTACGCCCAGGTGGTGGCCCTGAAAAACCTGGATTTCGGCGGAACCCTCGCGGCGCGGCACGACGCCGGCCCGGGCCAGCAAGGCCGCCAGGGCGCCGTTTGCCGATCCGGTAACCGGGTCCTCGGGGATGCCCAGTACCGGGGCAAAGTCGCGGGCGTAATAAGAACGCGGGCCGAGAGGCGCGTAGGCGTGGGCCGTTTCCACGCCAACGGCGGCGCAAAGACGCGCCAGTTCGTCCATGTCGGGTTGTAGCTCATCCACGAGACCCGGGGCTATGAAGGGCAAAAAGAGTGACCAAAGACCGCTAAAGGCGATTCCCACCGGCAATCCGCGGTGCAGGTAGCGTTCGTCTGCGCCGAGGGCGCGCACCAGCTCGTGGATGGTGCTCCAAGCGGGCGGATCGCGGAAGCGGGGTGCCGGCTCGCGCATGACGGCCCGCAGCACGCCGCCGTCAGACTCTTCGATGCGCACCTGAACGTTGTCGACCGGCGTTTGCAGGATGAGCTGCCGCTCGCCCTCGGGGAGGTGCCCTTGCTGGGCCAGCATGGCCGCCAGGGCGATGGCGGCGTGGCCGGCGAACTCCACCTCCCGCTTAGGCGTAAAGAAGCGCGCCGAAAAGGTATTGCCGCGCCAGCCGGTAACGAAGACGCTCTCGCTGGCATCCAGCTTGGCGGCAATCTGTCGCATTTGCGCGTCGGTCAATCCACGCGCGTCCAGGACCAGGCCGGCGCGATTGCCGCTGCCGGGTCGCTCGGTAAAGGCGTCTACCAGAAGATAGGGAATCTTCATGGCTACTCTACTATTTTAAGATGCAGCTCGGCAAGCTGTTCCTCCGAAACCGGCGCGGGAGCGTTCGTTAGCGGATCGCGGCCCGACTGGGTCTTGGGGAAGGGAATGACGTCGCGGATGCTGCCGGCGTCGCTCATCAGCGCCAAGAAACGGTCCAGCCCCCAGGCGATGCCGCCGTGGGGTGGAGCCCCGTAGCGGAGGGCTTCCAGGAAGAAACCAAACTTCTCCTCGGCTTCTTCGGCTGGAATGCCCAGCACCTGGAACATCTTCTTTTGCAGCTCGATGCGGTGAATACGAATCGAGCCGCCGCCCACCTCGCTGCCGTTGAGCACCAGGTCGTAAGCCCGCGCCCGGACCTTGCCTGGGTCGCTGTCGAGCAGGGGGATGTCTTCTTCATAGGGCGAGGTGAAGGGGTGATGCATGTAGGTCCAGAGCTCTTGGTCACTGTCCCACTCCAGGAGGGGGAAGTCCACAACCCAGAGGAAGTTCCAGCCGCTCCTTTCCACGTTCAGCATGTCAGCTAGTGCCAGCCTGACCTGGCCCAGGGCCTCGAGGGCGACGTTCCAGCGGTCGGCTACGAAGAGCGCCGTCTGGCCGTCTACAGCGCCCCAGCCACGCAGCGCCGCCTCTTCCAGGAACTTGGCCAGCGGCCCGCTCAGGCCGTCGGGACCGATCTTGACCCAGGCAAGGCCCTTGGCGCCGTGGCGCTTGGCGGTTTCTTCGAGCGCCGCCAGTTGCTTGCGCGAGAGCGAAGCCGGTGCCAGCAGGCCGCGGACGACGCCGCCGCTCTCGAGCACGCTCTTGAAGGCGTTGAAGCCGGAGCTGGCGAAGAGCTCGTCCGCCGGACGCAGCTCCAGGCCGAAGCGCGTGTCCGGTTTGTCGGCGCCGTAGCGCTCCATTGCCTCGGAATAGGGAAGGCGGGGGAAGGGGAGAGGCAGTTCCACCCCGAGAGCTTCCTTGAATACGTGCGCCACCAGGCGTTCGTTGAGCTCCCAAATGTCTTCCTGGTCGACGAACGACATCTCCATGTCCAGCTGGGTAAAGTCGGGCTGGCGGTCGGCGCGCAGGTCTTCGTCGCGGAAGCAGCGGGCTATCTGAAAGTAGCGGTCCACGCCGGCCACCATCAGCATCTGCTTGAAGAGCTGCGGCGACTGCGGGAGGGCGTAAAACTTACCCGGCTCCAGACGGCTGGGCACCAGGAAGTCGCGAGCCCCTTCGGGCGTGCTGCGGGTCAGGAAGGGCGTTTCTACCTGGATGAAGCCCTCGGCGTGCAGAAAGTCCCAAATGGCCTTTATCACCCGGTGGCGCAGGCGCAGCCTATCCAACATGCCACGCCGGCGCAGGTCCAGGTAGCGATACTTGAGGCGCAGGTCCTCGCTCACCCTTTCGGCCGGGTCCTCTTCGCCACGCCAGGAGGCGTCGATGGCGAACGGCGGCGTCTCGGCTTCGTTCAAGATCTCCAGCGACTCGGCCACCACCTCGATCTCGCCGCTGGCCAGCTGCTCGTTTATCTGCTCGGCGGGACGCTCGCGAACGATGCCCGAAACCCGCAGCACGTACTCGCCGCGGGCCGCGTCGGCGGCGGCGTAGGCGGGACTGTCCGGGTCCACGACCACCTGGACCAGCCCTTCACGGTCGCGCAGGTCGATGAAGATGAGCCCGCCCAGGTCGCGGCGGCGGTTGACCCAGCCTTCCAGGACTACCTTTTGGCCGGTGTTTTCTTTTCGTAAGCTCCCACAATAATGAGTTCTCTTCACTCGAGGCCTCCTTCGGTCAGCCACGCGACCACCTCGGCGGGCGTGAGCGTGCGCTGCTCTGCCGTGTCCAGTTTTTTGACGGTAATCACGCCGCTGGCGGCTTCGTCGGGCCCCAGCAGGCCTACATATGCGGCGCCGCGTTTTTCAGCCTCGCGAATCGCCTTGCCGGGCTTGCGGGCGCTAAGGGAGTACTCCGCGCGCAACCGCGGCCAAAGTTCCGTAGCCGCCTTCAGGGCGGCGGGCACCAAGCTGGCGTCTAATGGAGCTATGTAGATATCCAGCCTTTTGCCCGGCGCAGGGGAGACCCCCTCGGCCTGCATGGCCAGCGCCACCCGCTCTATACCCATTGCCCAACCGACGCCGGGGGAAGGCGGACCGCCAATGAGCTCGCTGAGGCCGTCGTAGCGACCGCCGCCGCCAAGAGCGGACTGAGCGCCTAGCATATCGTGATGGATTTCCCACGATGTTCTTGCGTAGTAGTCGAGACCGCGGACGATCGTAGGGTCAATTTCGTATTCGACGCCCAGCTCGTCCAATATCTTCCGAACCGCGTCGAAGTGTTCTCGGGCTGCGGGCCCGAGAAAATCGAGCATCGGCCTGACTCCCAAGCGTTTCAGAAGCCCCTGGTCGGTATCCGACTTGGAATCGAGGATGCGCATCGGGTTCGTTTGCAAGCGCCGCTGCGAATCGGCGCTAAGCTCGCTTTCGTAGGGGGTAAGCAACTCGCGCAGGTACTGGTTGTACCTTTGCCGGCTCTCGGCGTCGCCCACGGAGCCGAGCTTCAGCCGGGTGCGGGTCAGGCCCAGGTCGCGCAGGATGAAATATGAGAGCGACACCGCCTCGGCGTCGCTGGCCGGATGGGTGCTGCCCAAAACCTCGTAGCCAACCTGGTGGAACTGGCGCTGACGGCCTTTTTGCGGGCGCTCGGCGCGGAACATAGGCCCCGCGTACCAGAGCTTGACCGGCTGCGGCCAGACCTTCATGCCGTGCTCGCCGTAGGCGCGTACGACGCCGGCGGTGCCTTCGGGTCGTAACGTGAGCGAACGACCGCCGCGATCCGTAAAGGTGAACATTTCTTTCTGCACGATGTCGGTACTGGCGCCGACGCCGCGTTCGAAGACTTCGGTTTTTTCGAATATAGGCGTGGCGATCTCACTGGCGCCGGCGGCCTCCAACCAGCTTCGGGCCGTGCCGACAATTGCTTGTTGGTAGCGCAGCGCTTCGCCAAAGAGATCGTGGGTGCCCTTAACGGCTTTCGTCACAAAGGCTATTGTAACGTGAGCGCCCCGGGGCGGCAGCTATCTTGCAATTTTATATTCCCGTTAATATCCCTTAACAGGAATATGCTATATTGAGGCGTGCTAGAGCCGTTAGCAAACTGGTCCGACCCCGCCAAGCGCCGCCTCTGGGCGGTCAAGGCGGCCCACGAACGCGACGAAGCGCGCCTTATCGAGCTACTGGAGGCCTACCTCTACCTCAAGGGCCGCAAGAAGGCGCTGGTCAGCCAGGAGACTTTGCGCACCTACCGCACCGCCCTGCGCGACTACCTGGCCTGGGCCTGGCCCGAGGGCTCGCCGGGGCCGCGGGTGCCTTTGCTCAAAGCCAGCAGCGACGACCTCGACCGCTATCTGAACGGCCTGCAGACCAAAGGCGGCAACCTGCCCGAGAACTCCCGACCGCTCAAGCCGGCCAGCGTAGCGACATATCTGGCCGGCGTGCGCGCCTTCTACCGGGCGCTGGAGTGGGCCGGTGCCGCCGTTGCCCCCGAAGACGTCCATGCACCAGCCGACCCGACTCCCCGCGAAGAACGGAGACCGGCCCTGCCAATCGAGCTTTACGAGCAGCTGTTAGACCACCTCGACGACCTCGAAGACCTGACGAAGACGCGCGACCGCGCCATGGTGCGTCTGATGGCCGAGGCGGGACTGCGCATAAGTGAAACTGTTCACCTGGACGTTGACGACTTCCTACCGGCCGAAAGGCTGCTTGTCATTCGCTCCGGCAAGGGCGGCAAGCAGCGTACGGTGCCACTCTCCCGCTCGCTCACGGCCGAGCTGGGCCGCTGGCTGCGGCTGCGTATCGGAATTGCAGATGGCGGCGAATCGGCGCTCTTCGTCAATACCGGCGGGCGCAAGAACAAGGGAAGGCGCCTCTCCCCCAGCCTGCTGCGCAAGCGGCTGGCGCGCTATTACGGCGAGCTGGGCTTCCCCAAGCGCTATCACGGCGCGCACATGCTGAGGCACACCGCCGGTACGCGCTTCTACCGCGCTACCAAGGACCTGCACGTAACCGCGCGGCTGCTGGGACACAGTAACGTCAACACCAGCGCCATCTACGCCAAGATGGACCTTGAGGGCCTGCGCGCGGCCGTGGACGAGCTCGAGGAAGAGCAGTGACCCTCCTGCACGAGTTACGCGAACATGCCGCCCGGCTCGCCGGCGCGAGCGAAGACTTTCCCTTCGACTTCTATACCCTGGCCATACGAGTAGCCGGCAAGATCTTCTTACTGACCGATATCCGTACTGAGCCATTGCGAGTCAACCTCAAGTGCGACCCAGAGCGTTCGCGTAAATTGCGCGCCAGCTATCCGGAACACGTTTTACCCGGTTACCACATGAACAAAAGGCACTGGAACACCCTGGTTCTGGACGGCACCCTACCGGATGAGTTGGCGCGCGAGCTAATAGACCACAGCTACGACTTGGTGTTCGCCAAGCTGCCGGCGCGGACGCGCGCACTCTTAGCGCGGGGTGAAGTAAAAGGCGAAGGCGAGCAGAGCGTAGACGCCTAACAGCATTACTCCCTCGAGCCAGTGCGTTTCGCCGTCGCGGACGACCGAGTTGGTGACGATTATCGCGGCCGCCAGGCCGACCAGCTCCAAGGGGTTGTGAAAGACCAGGTCGAACCGCACGCCGCTCAGCCAGCCC
>JALVWZ010000426.1 GCA_027023115.1 Thermaceae bacterium | reverse complement strand
ACGCCGACTGGATAGTGGTGCTGGAAGACGGCCGCATCGTCGAGGAGGGCACCCACGAAGAACTTCTGGCAGCCGGCGGCCGCTACGCCGAGCTGGAGAGGATGCAGCGCCTGGAAGCGGAGGTGGGCTAGTTGTACGAAGACGAGGCCTTCAAGAAATCCTTCGACCCCAAACTGGCCCGCCGCATCCTGCGCTATACCTACCCCTACTGGAAGGTCATCCTGATAGCGCTGCTGGCCCTTTTGGTGACCACCCTCACCGCCAACGTCTTTCCGTTGATCCTCAAGTTCGCCATTGACCGCGCCATCGTGCCGGTCGAGGCCGCCACCTTGGCGGAGCGCTACCACTATCTGCTCATCGCCAGTCTTCTCTTCATATTCGTTCGCCTGCTCGACTTCGTGGCCCGCTACGTCGAAACCTATTCGCTCGCCTGGCTGGGCCAGCACGTCCTCTTCGACCTCCGTTCCGACATCTTCCGCAAGGTGCAGCGCCTCCACCTGGCCTACTTCGACCACACTCCGGTGGGCCGCCTGCTCACCCGCATCACCTCCGACGTAGACGCCATAAATCAGTTCATCACCGGTGGCTTGGTGGGTTTCCTGGCCGACTTTTTCATGCTGGTCGGCATCATGGGTTTCATGCTTTACCTGAACGCCCGCATGGCGCTGCTGACCTTCGCGGTCATGCCGGTGCTTCTCTGGGCTACCACCCGCATCCGCACCGGCATGCGCGACGCCTACCGGTTAATGCGTATCAAGCTGGCGCGGGTCAACGCTTCCCTGCAGGAAAACCTTTCCGGCGTCGAAACCATCCAGCTCTTTACCCGTGAAGAGCGCCAGGAAAAACGCTTCGACGAGGTGAACCGGGAGCTGCGCGACGCCTGGGTGCTGGTCATCTGGTGGTTTTCGATGTTCTACCCCATAGTCAGCTTTCTAGGCGAGGCAACCGTGGCGGCCATGCTCTGGTACGGCGGCGGCGCGGTCATTCGCGGGGCGGTCACCTTCGGCCTCCTGGTAGCCTTCCTAGATTACGTGCGCAACTTTTTCAAGCCGCTGCAGGACATGTCCGACAAGTTCAACATCTTTCAGGCGGCCATGGCTTCGGCCGAGCGGATCTTCAAGCTGCTCGACACTCCCGAGCAGATAACTGACAAGCCCGACGCCCTGCCGGTGAAGAGCTTTGCCGGCGACATTCGCTTTGACCACGTCTGGTTCGCCTACAAAGGGCCGGACGAACCGGTTGGCGACGAGGAGTGGGTCTTGCGCGACGTCAACTTTCACGTCCGCCCCGGCGAAAAGGTGGCGCTGGTGGGAGCCACCGGCGCCGGCAAGACCAGCACGGTCAGCTTGATCGCCCGTTTTTACGACGTCCAGAAGGGGAGGGTGCTGATAGACGGGCACGACGTACGCGACTACCGCCAGCGCGACCTACGCCGCGCCATCGGCATAGTCCTGCAAGACCCGTTCCTGTTTTCGGGAACCATCGAGTTCAACCTCCGTCTTGGTGACGAGAGCATTCCCATGGAGAGGGTGGTCGAGGTGTGCCGCTTCGTCGGCGCGCACGAGTTCATCGAGAAACTTCCCCAGGGCTACCAGACCGTGCTCAGCGAGCGCGGCGGCGGCCTCTCGACCGGGCAGAAGCAGCTAATCGCCCTGGCGCGGGCGGTGCTGCACAACCCCGACATCCTGCTGATCCTAGACGAGGCGACCGCCAGCGTCGATACCGAAACCGAGCGCCAGATCCAGCGGGCCATGGAGCGGGTCATGGAGGGACGAACCTCGATAATCATCGCCCACCGCCTCTCCACGATCCAGGGCGTCGACCGCATCCTGGTGTTCCGCAAGGGCCGCATAGTCGAAGAAGGCACCCACGCCGAGCTCTTGGCCGCCGGTGGCTACTACGCCCGCCTCTATGAGCTGCAATACGCCGAGGCCGGCTGACGCAACTTCCCAACCTTGTTCGTCAGGCTCCTCCGGGGGGAGGCGACGGTAGGGGGCGGTGCGTAGGCGGTGCTTAGTACGTAGTGCGTAGTACGTGGTAGTCAGCTTGAATCGAGCGCGCCATGCGCGTTGGCGCGTTACGAGCTACAGGCCACGAGCCGCTTTCCAAAACCCCCACCCCGGCCCTCCCCGAAGGGGAGGGGGCTTTGCTTCGTGAACCATAGCTACGGGCGTACTCACGTCTCCGCGCAGTGCGGGCGGACACATGGGTCCGCCCCTACGACGAGATAACACGCACCACTAGTCACGAGCCACGACTACAGGCCACAAGCTACGAGCCACAGGCCATCCTGTCACCGTCACCACGCACCACGAACTACGCACCACGTACCCGCAGGGCGGACAAGTGGGTCCGCCCCTGCGACGAGATAAACCACAAGCCACATGCCACAAGCCACATATCGCCGTTTCGTCGTTCCACCCAAGCGAGCCTTGAGGCTCGCGCGAGCTGGAGTCCGGACACGTACAGTCTCCGTCGCTCGCGGAGGCTTCGGGAAACAATGGTGACGACACAGAGCCTTCACCGCGCCCCTTGAAACGGTCCTGGCCCCATCGTCCGCTGGGATAACGAGGGAAGAGCTCGCAGCGACGGGGATAGCGCGAACAACGTGTTGGGGGGTTACAGCTAGACTATCCGCACTTCCAGTGGCACACCAACTCCGGATACCTCCACCTTCACCCGGTCGCCGCGGTCCAGCGGACCCACGCCGCTGGGAGTTCCGGTCAGGAGCACGTCGCCCGGCTCGAGGGTCATGAACCGGGAGACGTAACTAATCACCCGCGCCACCGGAAAGATCATCAGCTCGGTGCTCGCCTCCTGGCGCAGTTCGTCGTTCACCCAGGTGCGCACCACGGTACTATTCGGGTCCAGCTCGGTCTCGAGCACCGGACCCAGCGGCAAGAAGCCGTCTGCGCTCTTGGCGCGGATCCACTGCAGGTCGGTCTTCTGTTTGTCGCGGGCGGTCAGGTCCAGCGCATTCGTGTACCCGAGGACGTAGCCCAGAGCCTCTTCTTCGCTCACGTTGCGGGCAGTCTGCCCGATTACCACCGCCAGCTCGCCTTCGTAGTGGAGCTCTTTGGTCCATTCGGGGTACGCCACCTCGCTTCCCGAAGGAACCAGGGTGTTGGGCGCTTTCAGGAACAGGCCGGGCTCGGCGGGCAGGTCTGCGCCGAAGGCGTGGCCCATTTCCTTGATGTGGTCGGCGTAGTTGCGGCCGACGCAGACTATCTTGGTCGGCTCGGCCGGCGGCAGCAGCTCCAGATCTTCCAGCCGCCATACCTCGCTGGCCGGTTCGCCGTCCAGTTTGCGCATCGGGGTCACGTGGGTTTCGCCCATTAGCCAGCCCCATTGCGGGCGGCCG
Source organism: Thermaceae bacterium (assembly GCA_027023115.1). Lineage (GTDB taxonomy): Bacteria > Deinococcota > Deinococci > Deinococcales > Marinithermaceae > Oceanithermus. Next base: position 2,354 of record JALVWZ010000426.1, on the reverse strand, counting down.
TCCTTGCGGAAGCGGATCATCTTCATAGCCCCATCTTAGACGGCGTTTGCTCCGGCGGCGCTAGAATAGAGGTGCCATGAAAAACGCCGAGATCGCCCGCATCTTCGCCGAGATAGCCGACATGCTCGACTTTCTGGGTGACTCGCCCTTCAGAGTGCGCGCCTACCGGGCGGCGGCGCGTTACCTGATGGACATGGAAGAGCCGATAGAGCGGGTGGCCGAGGGGGGCGAAAAGGCGCTCGACGAGCTGCCCTACATTGGGCACGACCTGGCGCTGAAGATTCTCGAGTACCTCCAGACCGGCAAGGTGCGCAAGCACGAAGAGCTCAAAAAGAAGGTACCTCCCGGCGTGCTCGAGGTGATGCAGGTGCCGGGCGTGGGCCCCAAGACCGCCAAGCGGCTCTACGACGAACTAGGCGTGGATTCGCTGGCGGCCTTCAAGGAAGCGCTGGAAAGCGGCGCGGTGCTAAAGCTGGCGGGTTTTGGCGAGAAGAAACGGCAGCGCCTCTTGCACAACCTGGAGCTGGTGGAAGCGGCGAGCAAGCGCCGGCCGCTGGGCGAGGTGCTTTGGCTGGCTAGGCAGCTGGTGCAGCGGCTCGGGCAGCTGCCGCAGGTCGAGCACGCGGCGCTGGCGGGTTCGGCGCGGCGCTACAAGGAAACGGTGGGAGACCTGGACCTGCTGGCGGCGACCAGCCGCGGCCGCGCGGTGAGCGATGCCTTCGTTCGCTTCCCCGAGGTCGACGAGGTACTGCTGGCCGGCGCCAGCCGCGCAACCGTCTTCCTGAAGACCGGTCTGCAGGTAGACCTGAAGATCGTCGAGCCCGAGTCCTGGGGCTCGGGGTTGCAGTACTTCACCGGCAGTAAGGACCACTCCATTCACCTCCGCACCCTGGCGCTCGACCAGGGCCTGAAGATAAACGAATACGGCGTTTGGAAGGGAGCCGAGCGCATTGCCGGGCGCAGCGAAGAAGAGGTATACGCCGCGCTAGGCCTGCCCTGGATTCCGCCGCCGCTGCGCGAAGACCGCGGCGAGATAGAAGCGGCGCAAAAGGGCGAGCTGCCCAAGCTGGTAGAGCTCGAGCAAGTCAAAGGCGACCTGCAGGTTCACTCGACCTGGTCCGACGGCAAGGCGACGCTGGAGGAGCTGGCGCAGGCCGCTGCCGAGCACGGTTACGAGTACCTGGCCGTAACCGACCATTCGCCGGCGGTGCGGGTGGCTGGCGGGGTGCCGCCCGAGAAGGTGCCCGAAAGGTTGGCCGCCATCCGCCGCCTTAACGAACGGAACAACGGCAGGCCCTACCTGATCGCCGGCGCCGAGGTGGACATTCTGCCCGACGGCTCCCTCGACTACCCCGACGAAGTGCTGGCGCAATTGGAGATGGTGCTCGTTTCGATCCACTCGCACTTCAACCTCAGCCGCGAGCAGCAGACGCGGCGCATCCTGAAGGCGCTCGAAAACCCCTACGTGCACGTGCTGGCCCACCCCACCGCCCGCCATTTGGGCAAGCGGGGGCCCATCGAAGCCGACTGGGAGAAAATCTTCCAGCGCGCCCGCGAACTGGGCAAGGCGGTGGAGATAGACGGCTACTACGCCCGGCTCGACCTGCCCGACGTCCTGGCCCGCCGCGCCGGCGAACTGGGGTTGACGATCAGCCTTTCCACCGACGCCCACGCCACCGACCACCTGCGCTACATGGAGCTGGCGGTGGGCACTGCCCAGCGGGCCTGGCTGGGGCCGGAGCAGGTGCTCAATACGCGCGGGCTCGAGGAACTGCTGGAGTGGCTAAAAAGCGTGCGCCAATAGCGGCTCACGTTAAAGCTTCCAACGACCATCCACCGCCGCCAGCCGCCAACCCCCGCTCACCGCTAGCGCCCCTCCCTCCGGTCGAACCGCAGCACCAGCGGCCGGCGGCGGGCCATGGGCGTAGAGGTGCCGTCCGGGTTCCGCCCCTGCACCGAGGTCAGGACCGCGATCAGCTTGCCGTGGATCACGAAGAGCTGCTTGAATAAGCCCGGTTGGTAAGTGGTGTTCCAGTCGCTGAACTTGAAGTCGCCGCCGTTGACGATCTTGTTGTAGGTCATTACCCAATTGGTCTCGCCGCTCTCCGCGTTCAAGTCGAGCAATACGTCGTTCGCGCCGGCGAAGAGCTCGTCGTGCGCGGCGTCATAAGCGATGGGTACGGAGGCGTAAGAGCCCGCGGGTGCGAGGCTGTTGACCAGGGGTTCCTCATGCCCGATCCACCTGACCCAGGTCAGCTCGCCGTCGTCCACCCGGGCCACGAACTGGCCGTGTTCCGGGTCGGGGATCCGCCGGCCCATGAAGGAGTCGTCCGCGCCGTTGAAGTCACCGCTCA
>JALVWZ010000425.1 GCA_027023115.1 Thermaceae bacterium | reverse complement strand
CCGCCTGGATGCCCCGCACGTCGCGGAGGATGCCCAAGAGCTGCCGGGGCGATACCCCCGCCAAACTGCCTTCGAGGCGCCGCAGGAGCTCTTCTAAGTCGCCCTCGAGGTCTATGGTTCCGTCCAGGTAGGCCTCGCCCAAGGCCAGGTCTAGTGGCGTTTCCAAGAGTCGCGCCAACGCCTCCGGTTTTCGCAAAATTACGTCTACCTTTGCTCCCGATGCGTACTTGCTGGTAGGCGGCAGATACTCGCCGTTCCAAAACCTGACCCCAAATGGCCGCTCGCCCGCAAAGAGACGCTCTAACAGCTTCTGGGTCGCAGTCTGTAAGCGGCCGTCTTGATCGGTTTTCTGCGTCATGACAATCTCCCGTCTGCGCGACGCTAATACGTTTTGTTACATTTTACTCCGCGCTTCCGAGCGTTCTGAAAGGTATAGTAAAGGTGCTATGAAAGCGGAACATATCATGACTCCCGACCCTCTTACCACCCGCAAGGGCGAGACGCTCTGGGTGGCCGCCGAGCGGATGCTGGCCCACCACTACGGCGGCCTGCCGGTAGTGGACGATAACGGGCTCTATCTGGGCGTGCTGGAGATGGACGACCTACTCCCAAGGCCCGAGAACATTCCTGGTGCGCCCGACGTGTTGGCCTTGCAGTTATTCGACCGCTGGGTGGACGAACACTCGATCAATGACTTTGAAGAGATTTACCGGACCAAGCCGGTCGAAGAGGTAATGCGCACCGAGGTGCCCGTACTCAAGCCAGAAGACCCGCTGCGGGTGGTACTCGACAAACTAATCGAAAACCTCTACCGCCGGATGCCGGTCGTCGACGAGGAGGGGAAGCTTATCGGCATCATCACCCGCGGCGACCTGCTGCGCTTGCTGATGGGGAGAGAATAGGCCATGTTGAACGCCTTCATCATCGCCGCCGCCGAAACGGCGCCGCAGTCGGCCGAGGCGGTGGAGCGCTCGCTGACGACCCACCTCTTCGAGATATTCATTCTCATCCTGGCCACCCAGATTGTTGGTTGGCTATTCCAGAGGATCAAGCAGCCGGCCGTGATTGGCGAGCTGCTGGCCGGCGTGCTAGTAGGCCCGGCATTGCTCGGCTGGGTGCCCGAAGGGAGCCTGATCGAGTTCATCTCCGAGCTGGGCGCCATCTTCCTGCTATTCATGGTGGGCTTGGAAACGCGCCTCGAGGACATCATCAAGGTAGGTAAAGAAGCCTTCATCGTGGCCGTGGTAGGCGCCATCATCCCCTTCTTCGGCGGCTATTACTACGGCCTCTACATCGGCTTCAGCCAAGTTTCGGCGCTCTTTTTGGGTGCGGCCCTGGTGGCCACCAGCGTTGGCATTACCGCCCGGGTAATGCAGGAACTGGAGGCCCTCTCGCGGCCTTACAGCCGCATAATCCTTGGTGCGGCGGTCATCGACGACATCGAGGGCCTGATCGTACTGGCCATCGTCTCCGGCATCGCCAACACCGGCTCGGTGGAAACCGGCAGTATCATCAAGCTGGTGCTGATCTCGTTCGCCTTCGTTGGCGGCGCCATGGCACTGGTCCCCTTCGTCCGTCGCATTCCCATCAACAAACTCCCCTTCCAGTCGCCTTTGGGGGTAAGCATAAGCTTTGGCCTGGCAATGGCCACCCTGGCTTCTTATATCGGCCTGGCCCCCATCGTCGGAGCTTTCATGGCCGGCATGGTCATGGCCGAGCTGCGCGAAGAATACTCGCTGGAAGAATCCATTCACGCTATCGAATCTTTCCTGGCGCCCATCTTCTTCGCCTACATGGGCGTGCAACTGGATCTGGCCGCCCTCGGCAGCCGCGCCGTGCTCATCGCCGGCAGCGTCGTCAGCCTTATCGCCATCGTAGGCAAGCTCTTCGCCATGTTCGGCTCCCTCACCCAAGGCATCAAGAACGCCATCGTGGTGGGAGTGGGTATGGTGCCCCGCGGCGAGGTGGGTCTGATAGTAGCCTCCATCGGCCTCAGCGCCGGGGCGGTTAACGAAGAGGAGTTCGCCATCGTCATCTTCATGGTGGTCGTCACCACCATCGTCGCCCCGCTTTCGCTGCGCCCGTTGATAGCCTGGGCCGACCCGGAAATGGCCGCCAGAAAAGAAGCTGCTTGAATCGGAAGTATACTAACCCCTAGGGTGAAGTTACTGATTGCCTTAGGGGTTTTACTCTGCCTGGAAACGGCCGCGGCTGGTGCCTATACCGTCCAACCGGGAGATACCCTATGGCGCATCGCTCAAAGCCAGCACGTGGAGCTGACCGCGCTGATCCTGGCCAATCACCTCAAGAGCAACGCCATCGAACCCGGCCAGCGCTTGCTCATTCCCGAGCGTTATACGGTAATGCGCGGCGACACCCTCTGGAGCATCGCGCGGCGCTACGGAACCAGCGTGGCCGAGCTGCAAAGGCTCAATGGCATAACTGGCACCTACCTCAAGGCAGGTCAGAGGATCTGGGTGGTCGAGAGCGCTTTCCCCGACGTAACCACCCTGGCCCGCGCTCTAGCCGGCAAGCCGTACCGCTGGGGAGCCGCCGGACCCGGTGCTTTCGACTGCTCCGGGCTCGTCCAGTTCGTTTACGGCCGTCTGGGTGTCGAGCTACCGCGCACCACCGCCGCCCTTTGGCGCAGCCTGACGCCGACGGCCAACCCGCGTCCCGGCGACCTGGTTTTCTTCAGCTTTTCCGGTCGGAACGCAGACCACGTGGGCATCTACCTGGGTAAGGGGCGCTTCATTCACGCCAACAGCCGCAAACGTCAGGTAGTAGTCGAGGATTTGAACGCCCCCTGGTACAAGCGCGTCTACCTGGGGGCTCGGCGGGTCGGCGCCGCTACCGCCGACAGGTAGGCTGGCAGCGCGCCAACCCGTACCTAGGCTATGATAGAAGGAAGTTAGGGAGATCCGAAATGACGGAACCAAACATTACCCCCCTCGCACGCCGACTGGCCGAAGAAAACGGCATCGACTGGCGGGCCCTGGAGGGCAGCGGACCAGACGGCACCATCGTTGAGCGCGACATCCTGGCCTTCCTGGCCAAGGTAATGGCCGGGGAAGTCGAGCTGCCCCCCCAGCCGGAGGACGCGGCCCCGCCCGAAGAAATACCGGACATCAACCAAGTTCAGCAGGCATTGGCCCGTGAGGGCGTAGATCTGGAAGAGCTGGTACCTGGCATAACCAGCGAGACGGTTCCCGAGTCAGCGGCGCTAGAGGAAGAAGACGTCCTCTTCGAACTTGACTTCGACGAAGAACCCCCTGTGGAACCAAAGCCAGAAACCGACTTTTTTGCTATCGACGAGTCGGCCGCAACTGCGCCAGAACACCCGGCTGAGCCGCCAGAGCCAGAGCCAATCGCCGAGGAATTACCGCCGCGCCCTGCGCCCAGTCCTTGGGAGCCCGCCGCAGAGGTCGTCGAGAGCCCGGAAGAAACCCTGGAAGAGTTAGAAGAAGACTTTTCCTGGGAGGCGGCCGTGGAAGAGACCGCCGCGCCAGCTGAAGCCGCTGGCGAAATCGCCGCCGAAGAGCCCTTCGACGAAGCTGCTGGTTGGGAAGTAATCGAAGAGGCCGAAGTTGGGGCGGAAGAAGCTGCCGGAGCTACACCGGTAGAAGCAGCGGCCGTGGAGCCCGAAGCGGAGGAAGAAGTCTCCCCAGCCGAACCGGAAGCCCAACTTGGCGAGCCGGTTTCGCTCGAGAGCGAGCTCGAGGCCGAACCCGAAGCGGCCGCCACCGAAGCCGCAGAAGCCCCGACCCAACCCGTCGCCTACCCGCCCGCTTTCCGGCGCGCCGTAGACCTCGGCGCCCTGGAAAAGGCCCGCTCCGACCTCTCCGAGGCCTGGAAGAAGGACGTTCCACCTTCGCTGCTGCTCTTCCGGGCAGTGGAACGCGCCCTGGCCGAGCTGGAAGTACCCATGCGGCCGGTCCTCGGCCGGCTGCGGGGCGAGGGCGTGGAAAGCCTGATGGTCTTCCCCGCCGACAACCTACGCGCCCTCTACGATCACTTCCAAACGGCCGGCGAGCCCGCCGAGGGCCTGGTGGTTATCGACCTTGGCGAAACCCCCTATGCCGAAGTGCTAATCCCCGACACTCCGCTGGTGACCCTCGGCTACAGCGGCATGCCGGCGGGCATGGCCCTCCTCTCGGTGAGCGGCGAGCTGCCCACAGACCGCACCCGCTTTCTGGAGCGCGTTGCCTTCTATCTGGAAAGGCCCATCCTGCTGGCTTAGCACCGTAACGGACTCCCGCCCCCGGCCCGGCGCCGGGGGTTTTTGTTGTGTGAAATTCACGGCATTGGATGCACCCGGTGCGGGGTACGAGCATGAGCCCGTAGCACGCCGCTCTTTAATCCGTGGCCGGCAGATCGCTCCCTCTCCGGAAGAGGTGGTTCGGTAAAGGCCCCTTTGGCTGGCGCGCCCTCCTCCCCCCTCCGGGAGGCTTGGTTGGGAAGTTTTGAGCGCTGTATAAACCAGGCGTCCGATGCCGATTCACGGCCTGCTCAACCCACCTCCAACACCTGGTTCACCGCCGGCGGCGGCGCTTTCTACGACTCGGCGGGCTGGCCTGCGGCAGTGAAATGCCCTTTAGCTGCGCCTCCAGTGACCTGATCTGGTCACGTAGCTCGGCGGCCCGCTCGAACTCGAGGTCTTGCGAGGCGGCCCACATGGCCAGCTCCAGTTCGGCCAGCTGCTCTTTGAGCGACTCGTCGTCCGCGATGGCCGCCGCCGGTTCTTCTTCGAAATCTTCGGGCTTGACCATCCGGCGCACGCCCTTTTCGATGGTGCGCGGGGTGATGCCGTGTTCGCGGTTGTAGGCCTCCTGGATGGCGCGGCGGCGGTTCGTCTCTTCAACCGCCTTTTTCATGGCCTCGGAGGCCTCTTCGGCGTAGAGGTAGACCTCGCCGCCGGCGTTGCGCGCGGCACGGCCGATCGTCTGGATAAGGCTGCGCTCGCTGCGCAAAAAGCCGGTCTTGTCGGCGTCGAGGATGGCCACCAGGCTCACCTCGGGCAGGTCCAGCCCCTCGCGCAGCAGGTTGATACCGACGAGCACGTCGAAGTGGCCCAGGCGCAGGTCGCGCAGGAGCGCCTGGCGCTCGAAAGCGTCCAGCTCGTGGTGCATGTAACGGGCGCGAATGCCGTGTTCGCTCAGGTATGCGGTCAGGTCCTCGGCCATGCGCTTGGTGAGCACCGTCACCAGCACCCGCTCGCCGCGTCCGGCTCGCCCCTTGATGGCTGCCATCAAGTCTTCCATCTGCCCCTCGGCGGGCTTGATGGTCACCTTGGGGTCCAAAAGACCGGTGGGACGGATGATCTGCTCGACGACCCGGCCCGACATTGCCAGCTCTTCTGGTCCCGGAGTGGCGGATACGAAGACCATCTGTCCGGTCTGTTCCAGGAACTCGGCCAGCTTGAGGGGGCGGTTGTCCAGCGCCGAGGGCAGCCGAAAGCCGTACTCGACGAGAATCTTCTTGCGGGCGTAGTCACCGTTGTACATGCCGCGGATTTGGGGAACGGTGACGTGCGACTCGTCTATGAAGGTCACGAAGTCTTCGGGGAAGTAGTCGAGCAGAGTGTAAGGCGGCTCACCAGGGGCGCGGCCGGAGAGGTGGCGGGAGTAGTTTTCGATGCCGGGGCAGTGGCCCATCAGCCGCAAGAGCTCCAGGTCGTAGAGGGTGCGCTCGCGCAGGCGCTGGGCCTCTAGCAGCTTGCCCGCCTTCTCGAACTCGGCCACCCGCGCCTTCAGCTCGGCCTCGATGGCCT
>JALVWZ010000424.1 GCA_027023115.1 Thermaceae bacterium | reverse complement strand
CACCTGGATAACCGATGCCGCCGCGGTGGCCGAGGCGGTGGCCGGGGTGGGCGGCGAGCGGGAGGTGGAGGACGGCCAACCCTTCGGCGGCGGCTACGCGCTCCACCTGCGCGAAGGCTCGCAGCGGCGCTACTTTGGCCTGGGCGAGCGTACCGGTTTTCTAGACAAGAAAGGTCGGCGCTGGCTCAACTGGACAACCGACGCCTTCGAACAGCAGCCCAAGGACGACCCACTCTATCAGGCCCACCCCTTCCTGATCGCCTTCGACGCCGGACTTGCCCGGGGCCTTTACCTGGACGAAAGCTGGCAAACCCTCTTCGACCTGGCGGCGCGCGAGCCCGGCCGCAGCCGCATCGCCAGCAGCGGGCCGACCTTCGACCTCTGGCTGGTGCCCGGCCCCGCGCCAGCGGAGGTGGTCGAGCGCTATACCGCCCTGGTCGGCCGCCCCGGCCTGCCGCCCCTGTGGTCTTTGGGTTTTCACCAGTGCCGCTGGAGCTACCCGGACGAAACCGCGGTTCGCGAGGCGCTGGCCGGCTTCAAGGAACACGACATTCCCCTGAGTGCCCTCTGGCTCGACATCGAGTACATGGACGGCTACCGGGTCTTCACCTTTTCGCCGAGTCGCTTTCCCGACCCCGCCGGTCTGCTGCGTGAACTGGCCACCGAGGGGGTGCGGGTGGTGACCATCGTGGATCCGGGGGTCAAGAAGGAAGAAGGCTACCAGGTATACGAAAGCGGCCGCAAGCTGGACGCCTTCGTCAAGAACCACCGCGAGGAGGAGCTGGTGGGTGAGGTATGGCCCCGGCCGGCGGTCTGGCCCGACTTTTCCCGTTCCGAGGTGCGCCGCTGGTGGGGCGAGCAACACCGGGTGCTGCTCGAGGCCGGCGTGGCCGGAATCTGGAACGACATGAACGAACCGGCGGCCTTCGCGGTGGAAGGCGACGAGAGCTTCGGCGTTGGCAAGACGCTGCCGCTCAGCGCCCGCCACGGGGCGCGCCTGCACGCCGAGGTGCACAACCTCTACGGCCTCCTGATGAGCCGCGCCACCCACGAAGCGCTGGAGCGATTGCGGGAGGGGCGGCGCCCCTTCGTGCTAACCCGCTCCGGCTTTGCCGGTATTCAGCGCTACGCCTGGGTTTGGACTGGCGACAACAGCAGTTTTTGGGAGCACATGGCCATGAGCGTGCCGATGCTGCTCAACATGGGCCTTTCCGGGATCGCCTTTGGCGGCGCCGACATCGGCGGCTTCCGCTACGACGCGGACGGCGAACTCCTCACGCGCTGGACATGGCTGGGCGCCTTCTACCCCTTCATGCGCAACCACTCCGCCAAGACCAGCCGCCGCCAGGAGCCCTGGGCCTTTGGCGAACCCTGGACCAGCTACGTGCGCGCGGCCATTCGCTTCCGCTACCGCCTGCTGCCTTACCTGTACACCCTGGCGGAAGAGGCGTCGCGTACCGGAAGGCCGCTGATGCGCCCGCTTTTCTACCATTTCCCCGAAGACCCCGAAGCCGCCGCCGTTTACGACCAGTTCACGCTGGGAGCCGACCTGCTGGCGGCGCCGGTGCTGCGGCCCGGCACGACCCCGCGCCTGGCCTACCTGCCGCGTGGTAACTGGCGCGAGTTCTGGAGCGGTGAGGAGTTTTCCGGGCCCGGCTGGGTGACGGCGGCCGCCCCGTACGACCGTATTCCTCTCTGGCAGCGCGGCGGCAGCGCCGTGCCGCTGACGGCGCCGCGGCCTGCCGGCAACGCCCACTGGGATCCGCTAATCTGGCGGCTCGTCCTGGACGAGAACATTGCCGGTGAGGTTTACGCAGACGATGGCGAAGGTTACGGAGCGGGTGAGCGCTGGCGGTTGAGCGGCCGCTTCGACGGGAAGCGGCTGGTGCTGCGTCAGGATCCGGTTTCGGAAGGCGAGGTAATGGTCGAGATAGTCGGCGCGGAGCGGCCGCTAAGGGCCAGCGGCGAGGTGGAGTTCGCCGGCGGCAGTTTGCGCCTCAGGCTGAGTAAGGGCGAAGGTTGGCTGGAGTGGTAGGGTGGCGGCGTCGTAGTCTTGGTATGCGGGCCCTTCCCGCGCGAAGGCGAGGTGCGCATGCTGCTGGTGTTTGGCGAGATCGTAGTGGAGCTGGCTCCGGATGGGCAGAAAGACTGCTGGCGGTCGTTTAGCGGCGGGCCGCTGGTCCGCCAGGCGCTGGCCGCTGCCGCAACCGGCGCGCGTACTAGGCTGTTGGGTCGGGTGGGGCGTGACGCTTTTGGGCGACGCGTAGAAGAGGAGCTGGCTAAAAGCGACGTCGCGGCGATCTTGCAAAAGGACGAGGACCACCCCACCAGCCTGATGCTGGGAGGGGAAAGGCCGGCGGCGTACCGTCTGGCCGACGCTCACCTCGAGCCACCTGGCGACGCCTTCTTCGAGGGCGGCACGCTGATCCACGGCGGAGCCTGGATCTTTGGCGTGGACCCGGCGCGGACGACGGCGGTGGAGGTGTTTCACGAGGGACTGCGGCGCGGTCTGGCGTTGAGCCTCGACCTGCGGTTGGTCCGCTGGGCGGCTCGCGGCGAATTGGACGAGGTGTTGCGGCCCTACCTGCCGCTGGCCTACATGAAGACCGACGCCGAGACGGCGGAGGCTTTGGGAATCCGCCCCGGCGAGCTCTTTCAGTGGGCGGGTCAAGTTCTCTACTTCGACGAGGGCTCGGTGCGCCGCCTCTCGCTGCTGGATGAAAAACAGTACCAACTCCCCCCAAACGTAGGCCCCGACGAGGTCTACGGGCGCTTCCTGGCTTACGTGGCGGGCGGCGCGGAAGCAACTACGGCGCTCGAGCGCGCCCTGGCGATTAACAGAAAGGACGATGCGTGAACGACCCCCAAAACGCTTACCGAGAGCTCCACGACTTTCAACTAGAAACCGCTTACTACCAGAGCCTGGGCGCCCTGGCCGGCTGGGACCAGCGTACCTACCTGCCCGCTAAGGGGCACGAACACCGCGCCCGCCAGTTTGCGGCGCTGGCCAAGCTGTTGCACCAGCGACGCAGCGACCCCCGCATTGGCGACTGGCTCGAGGCCGCCGCCGCGGCCCCCTTCATGCAAGACCCAAAGTCTCCCGAAGCGGCCAACGTGCGCGAGTGGCGGCGGGCCTACGAGCGCACCCGGCGGGTGCCCGAGGACCTGGCGGTGGCGCTGGCGCGGGCGCAGAGTGAGGGCGAGAGCGCCTGGGAGGAGCTGCGCCGCCGCAACGACTGGGAGGCTTTCCGCCCCTACCTGGAGCGGCTGGTGCGGCTGACCAGAGAGTACGCCGAGGCGGTCGGCTACCAGACCGAGCCCTACGACGCGCTCTTGGAAGACTACGAACCGGGCGAGCGGGCCCGGAGCCTGCAGGATCTCTTCGCGGTTTTGGGGCGCGAGACCCGCGCCCTCCTAGACGCCATTCTCGGTTCCGCCAAGCAGCCGCCCGCCGGCGTGCTGGAGGGAGATTATCCGGTAGAGACCCAGGCGCGGGTCGTCCGCGAGCTGGTCGGCCGCATCGGCTACGACCTGGACGGCGGACGCATAGACCCCACCGCTCACCCCTTTGAGCTGTCGGTGGGGCCCGGCGACGTACGCATTACCACCCGCTATTTTCCAAACTACCTGGGCTCGGCCCTCTTCGGCGCCATTCACGAGGCGGGTCACGCCATGTACGAACAGGGCCTGCCCGCCGAATACTGGGGCACCCCCGCCGGCGAGGCGGCCGGGATGGGGGTGCACGAGTCGCAGTCGCGCCTGTGGGAAAACGCGGTGGGTCGCAGCCGGGGTTTTTGGCTCTACTTCTACCCACTGCTCCAGAGCAACTTTTCCGCGCTGGCGAACGTCGGTCTGGACGAGTTTCACCGCGCCGTCAACGCGGTGCGGCCCAGCCTGATCCGCGTCGAAGCCGACGAGCTGACCTATAACCTGCACATTCAGATTAGGTTCGAGCTCGAGCTGGCCCTCTTCCGCGACGAACTGAGCGTGGCCGACCTGCCCGGGGCCTGGAACGCCAAGTACCGCGAGTATTTGGGCATAGAACCGCCCGATTACAAAGACGGCGTAATGCAGGACGTCCACTGGGCCGGCGGCCTTTTCGGCTACTTCCCCACCTATACCCTGGGCAACGTCTACGCCGCGCAGCTCTTCGAAGCGGCCAAGGCCGACCTGGGCGACCTGGAAGAAGCCTTTGCCCGGGGCGAGTTCGCCCCGCTGCTCACCTGGCTGCGCCAGCACATCCACTCCCAGGGCCGCCGCTACCAGCCGCGCCGGCTCATCGAGCGCGCCAGCGGCAACCCGCCCACGGCCGCCGTCCTCATTGGTTACCTCAAGAAACGCTTTGGCAATTTATACGATATCTAAGGGTAAAAACTAAATCTAATCCAGGCGGTCACCGCCCCTCATGGGTTAAGCTAAGGTGAAACAACCCATCGCTACGTCGGGTAGCGAAAAAAAGGAGGCTGGTATATGAAACGCTACTGGATAATGGCAGCATTTTTACTCTCACTGGCGTTCGCCGCAGGCGACAAGCTGGTAATCGCTTACCAGGGAGGGGCGGTTACCCTCGACCCGCACATGCGCAACGAGACCACCACCCTGGCCTGGCAGCACCACATCTTCGAAACCCCCTTCTTCTACAACCCCCAGGGCAAGGTGGTGCCGGTGCTGGCCGAGTCGATCAAGAACGTCGACCCCAACACCTGGATCATGAAGATCCGCAAGGGCGTCAAGTTCCATGACGGCAGCACCATGACCGCCGCCGACGTCGCCTTCTCGATAATGCGCGCGGCCACCCACCCCAAGTCGCAGATGAAGGCCTACGTTGGCAAGGTTAGCAACGTCAAGATCATCGACGACTACACGGTCGAGATCGACACCAAGGTTCCCGACCCGCTCCTGCCGGCGCACCTGGACCACGCCGCCATCATCCCCAAGGCCTACTTCGACAAAGTGGGCGAGGAGGGCTTTGGCAAGCACCCCATCGGCACCGGTCCCTATAAGTTCGTGGAGTGGCTCAACGCCGACCACCTGACCCTGGTTCGCTTCGAGGACTACTGGGGCACCAAGCCCGACTTCAAGAACGTCGTTCTCAAGAACATTCCCCAGGGGGCGACGCGCGTCGCCGGCCTGCTCTCGGGCGAGATAGACATTGCCGAAAAGGTGCTGCCGCAGGACTTTGCCCGCGTCGAGCGCTCCGGCCGCGCCACCGTCAAACAAACCCCCGGCGTGCGCGTAATCTACGTGGCCATGGACTACTGGCGCAAGTACGGCTCCGAGGGCCTGCCCGCCGGCGCGGAAAACCCGTTCCTCAACCCCGAGGCGCGCAAGGCCGTTTACATGGCCATCAACGAAGAGGCCATCGTCAAGAAGATCATGGGTGGCGCCGCCACCGTAGCTCCCCAGTTCCTGGCCAAAGTGCACGAAGGCTACTCGCCCAACATCCATCGCTTCCCCTACGACCCCAAGGCGGCCCGCAAGATCCTCGAAGACCTCGGCTACGGCGACAAAGACGGCGACGGCTGGCTCGAGCTCCCCACCAAAGACGGCAAGCGAGTGCCCTTCGAACTGCGCATAGACGCTCCCAACGACCGTTACCTGAACGATGCCCAGATAGCCCAGGCCATCGCCAGCATGCTGCGCGACATCGGTATCAAGGCCTCGGTCAACGCGGTGCCCAAGAAGGTCTTCTTCCCCAACATGACCAAGGGCCACTTCACCCTCTACATGGCCGGTTGGGGTTCGATGGACTCCATCAACACCATGTTCTCGATGTTCC
>JALVWZ010000423.1 GCA_027023115.1 Thermaceae bacterium | reverse complement strand
TCGCTGGTAATGTTGGAGCCCGACTTTACCCCCAGGTGCACCTCGACCGGGCCCGAGGCGAAGTCGATCGTCTGACACTTTACCTCGGCGGGCACCTCGGAGACCTTCTTGAAGGTTGCCTGCTGGCCGTTGGTGTTCTTGAGGGTCAGGGTGTCGCCAGAGATGCTGAGCAGGTAAGTGGCCTCTGAAGAAGGGCCGGTCTTCAGGGAAAGCGAGCTCTGGTCGGCATGGTAAGGAATCTTCGGGCACGACTTGAGGTTGGCCGCTGCGATGCCGCCGTAGGCATACGCCGTGCCTGTGTCGGAGAGGTCGAGGTACTGCAGGTCGCCGCGAACCCAGTACGAAAAATCGATCTGGCTGCTTTGCAGCTGCCAGACCCCGCTAGCGGAGGGTTGGGCCGGTTGCTGGTTGCAGGCCGCCAGGGCCAGCACCAGCGCGAGGGTTGCTAATAGAATCTTTTTCATTTATGTCTCCTAACTTGCTGCAAACGCTACGCGCTAAGGTTAGCGGGCTACCGTCACAAAAGCGTCACAAATTTGGCGGGGGTGGGAGATGCCCGTTATGAAACGGCGTCCACGGTAATGATAATGGAACTACGCGCCCCACGAGTTTGTAATCGCAGGTAAGAGCAATAGCGCCGCCGGAGGTTTTTGACAAGGGCAGTATAAGCTCCAATCAACAGGCAAAGCCCCAGTCGGCGGGTTGCTAAGCGGTCGTCTTACATATGGTAAGATGCTAGTATGCCGATTACCCGCCTTTCCAGCAAGGGGCAGCTGGTACTGCCCAAGGCGGTGCGTGAGGAGCTCGGGCTTGGGCCCGGAGACGAGCTTTGGGTGGAGGTCGAGGAGGGTTCCATCCGCATCGTGCCGCGTAAAAAACGCCGCCTCGAGGACGTGTTAAAGCGGCTGCCCGGTCACTCGCCGCGAAAGCGCTTCGCTAGCGACGAAGAGCTGATCGAGGCCGAGCGCGAGGAGGCGCGCAAGCGGTGGCGGCGCTAATCGTCGACGCCAACGTTTTACTGAGGTTGATTACCCGCGAGCCCCGGGGCATGTACGAAGCGGCGCGGAACTTCTTGCTCGAGCTGGAAGAAGACGGGGAGAAAGCCGCGGTTCACCCGGTGCACGCGGCCGAGGTGGTCTACGTGCTCGAGGGCGAGTTGTACGGCCTCGCCCCTGCCGAGGCGGCCGCTGAGCTGTTGACGCTCCTGGATGCGCGAGTCTTTGCACCCATCGACGAGCCGGTGCTCTTGCGGGCGCTCGCCGCCTACCCCGGCTCGGGTCTGGACTTTCCCGACGTCTTTTTGCTCGCCTGGGCCCGCGAGCACGGCCTGCGGGCGTTGAGCTTCGACCGCAAGCTGGCCCGGGCGGGCGAGGAGGTTATTGTTCCGGACTAAACACGGAGAAACGCGCTTAACGTCGTGGTTGGGCCCGACTGGCGTGTGTATAGAGCTTCAAAACGCCTTCGGGGGGTTCTCGTCGCGATGCCATTGACTGCCACTTGACGAAGGAAGTCGTCTGCATGCGTTTGGAGGTGGCGTTTAGTCGAGCTTGAGGCCCACCCTCGGCCCCCGCTCAGCTCATCTCCTCCAGCCACGCCACCACCGCTTCGGCTGCGGCCAGGTTGGTGGCCAGGGGAACGTCGTGTACGTCGCAGATGCGCATCAGAGCGCTGACGTCGGGCTCGTGGGGCTGGGCGGTGAGCGGGTCGCGGAAGAAGATTACCGCCACGATGCGGTCCTCGGCGATGCGGGCGCCGATCTGGAGGTCACCTCCGAGCGGCCCCGACTGCACCCGTTCCACCTCGAGCCCCGCCTTTTGCTGGAGCATCTTGCCGGTGGTGCCGGTGGCGATGATCGGAAAGCGGGCCAGTAGTTCGCGGTGGTCCTTGGCAAAAGCGATCAGGTCGGCCTTCTTCTTGTCGTGGGCGATCAGCGCCAGCGCTTTTTTCATAACCTAAGCTTAACCGCTGGCCACCTATACTGAGTGCGTGGAAAGAGAACTGAACTACAGCTTTCTGGAAGAACTGCTGGGCGCGGTGGCCCCGAGCGGCTTCGAGGACGAGGCGGCGCGCGTTTGGGTGCGCGAGGCCGAGACCTTTGCCGACGAGGTCTGGCGCGACGCCCACGGCAACAGTTACGCCCGCATCCGCCCCGGCGGCGGGCCGCGCATCATGCTGGCCGGCCACATAGACGAGATTGGCCTGATCGTTACCTACATTTCCGACGAGGGCTTCGTCTACGTCGAACCGCTGGGCGGCTGGGACCCGCAGGTGCTGGTGGGGCAGCGGGTTCTCCTTTTGGGAAAGAAGGGGCACGTTCCCGGCGTGGTGGGGCGCAAGCCGATCCACGCCATGGAGGCCGCCGACCGCGAGAAGGCGGTCAAGATAAAGGATCTCTGGATAGACGTTGGCGCCGCGAGCAAGCAAGAGGCGCTGGAACTGCTGGAGGTGGGCAGCGTCGGCGTGATAGACCAGCCGCTGCGCTATCTGCACGGGCGGCGGATGGTAAGCCGCGCCATCGACAACCGTATTGGCGCCTTCGTGGCACTGGAGGCGCTGGGCTGGGCTCAGGAGCTGGGCGGTGAGTCGGAGGTGGTGGCGGTGGCCACCGCTCAGGAAGAGATTGGCGCCTGGGGGGCGCGCACCGCGGCCTTCGGCCTGAAGCCCGATACCGCGCTGGTGGTGGACGTAACCCACTGCAGCAAGCAGCCGGGCGTGGACCCCAAGGAGCACGGCGAGGTGGCTCTCGGTAAGGGGCCCAGCCTGGCGGTGGGGCCCTACGTGCACCCGGGGGTCCTCAAGCGGCTCAGGGAGTTGGCCGCCGCGCACGGGATTACCTACGAGCTCGAGGCCCACGGCCGTTCTTCGGGCACCGACGCCGACGAGATAGCCGTGGTCCGCGAAGGAGTCCCCGCTGCGGTCGTCAGCGTGCCCAACCGCTACATGCACTCTCCTTCCGAGATGATCGATCTCGGCGACGTCGAGAAAACCGTCGAGCTAATGGCCCGCTACGCGGCCGCGCCGCTCGCGGAGTTGGTGCGCCGGTGAGCCTCAGTCTGGCCGAGGCGCAACGCCTGGTGGACGACTGGATCGGCCGCTTCGAAGAGGGCTACTTTCCGCCCCTGCTCATGCTTGCCCGCCTGACCGAAGAAACCGGCGAAGTGGCGCGGGTAATCTCCCACGCCCACGGCAAAACGCCCAAGGCGGGGGAAGACCCGGGCGAGCTGGCGGAGGAGCTGGCCGATCTACTCTTCGTGCTGATCAGCATGGCCAACAGCCACGGAATAGACCTGGAAGAGGCCTTCATGCAGGCGCTGGCCAAGTACGAGCGGCGCGACGCCGAGCGCTGGACTCCCAAGGAACGATGAGCCTGCTCACCGCGCCCATCTTGCAAAGCCGCCACGCCTTCAGCAATCGCGTGGGTGGGGTTTCGGGCGGGCCCTTCGCCTCGCTCAACCTCTCGACCTCCGGCGGCGACGAGGAGTGGGCGGTAGAGGAGAACCGCCGCCGCCTGCTGGCCCGTTTTGGCTCGCCGCCGCTGGCCCGGCTCGAGCAGGTGCACGGGACCACCGTCCACCTGGTTTCCGGCCCCGGCGTTTGGGAGGGCGACGGGCTAGTGAGCGCCACTCCCGGGCTGGCGCTGGCGGTGCAGACCGCGGACTGTTATCCGCTGCTGCTGGAGGACCCGCAGTCGGGGGCCGTGGCCGCGCTCCACGCCGGTTGGCGCGGCGCGCTGGGCAACATTCTGTCGGCGGCCGTGGAGCTGATGACGCGCGAGTTCGGCGTCCAGCCCCGGGAGCTGCGGCTGGCGGTAGGGCCGGGGATAAGCGGGCCCTGCTACCAGGTAGACGCCGAGCTGGCAGACCGCTTTGCCCTGGCCGGCTGGGCCGACGCGGTACTGGCCGACCCGCAGCCAGGCAAGGCGCGCCTCGACCTGCCGACGGTGATCCGCACCCAGGCACTGGCGGCCGGGTTGCGCGCCGAAAACCTCTGGTTCGCCGGCGTTTGCACCCACTGCCACCCGGCGTATTACTCCTACCGGCGCGACGGCGCGCGCAGCGGCCGCCAGTGGGGATTGATAGTGGTGGGGTAGGCTTTCTTTGATGAAGCTGCTCATGCCCCGCGAGCGCCTGCGGCGGATAACCGAGGTTACGCCCGCCTGGCTGGCGGAGCGCGGCCTGGAAGGGGTAGTCGCCGACCTGGACAACACCCTGGTTCCCTACGGGGCCGCCCCGCCGCCCCCCGCCGAGCTGGCGGCCTGGCGGGAGACGCTGGCGGCGGCGGGGGTGCCGCTGGCGATAGTTTCGAACGCCAAGCCGGGGCGCATTCGCACCTGGGCGGCGGCGCTGGAGGCACCAGGTTCCAGCTTTGCCGCCAAGCCGCTGCCCTGGTGTTTGCGGAGGATGATAGCGCGGTTGGGGCTGGCGCCGGCGCGGGTGGCGGTGGTGGGTGACCAGCTCTTCACCGACGTGCTGGCGGCCAACCTGGTGGGCGCCTACGCGGTGCTGGTGGACCCCCTCGAGCCCAAGCGGGGTCTGCCGCACACCCGCTGGGTGCGGGGCCTCGAGGGCTGGCTGCTTTCCCGCTACTTCCCCAAAAAGGGGGTGCACGACCGCAAGGCGGAAGGCCGATAATCAAAGACGCGTCTTCGAAGGGCGACTTATACTTAAGTCACGACCTCAACCGGTCGCTCTTTGGTAGCTGGAGGAGCAATGAGCGTATTAACCATTGGTGACAAGCGATTGGGCGCTGCCCTGATAGAGCTCGGCCATTTGAAGGACGAGGATTTACAACGAGCTCTGGAACATCACCGGGAGATAGGCGGTTCACTGGCCGAAGTGATCGTCGACATGGGCCTGCTCTCCGAGCAGCGGATGGCCCAGGTGATCGAAGAGTCCTTCGGCATCCCGCTGGTCAACCTGCACGAGGTGGAGATAGACCCGGAGGTCAAGGCCAAGCTGCCGGCCGAGCGGGCCAAGGAACTCGAGGCCATCCCCTTCGGCATCGACGGCGAGACGTTGCGGGTAGCCTTTACCAACCCCCTCGACACCCTGCGAGTGGACGAGGTGGAAGACATTACCAACATGTTCGTCGAGCCCTACCAGGTGCTCCGTCCCTCGTTCGAGTACGCCTTGGCGGTCAACTATCCGGAGCTGGAAATAGAGCCGCCGCCGCCGCCCAAGCTGGTTCCCGAACACGAGATGCGCCTCGGCGAGCTGCTGCTCAAAAAGGGTTGGATCAGTAAAGAGGACCTCGAGGAAGCTCTGGTCGAGCAGGAAAAGAGCGGCAAGCTGCTGGGCAAGATCCTCATCAACAAGGGCCTGATAGACGAAAAGCAGCTCTATCAGGCGCTGGCCGAGCAGGACGGCGTGGAATTCGTCGAGAACACCAGCAAGTTGCAGCCGAGCACCGACGCCACCAGCCTCTTCTTGCGCACCGACGCCTTGCGTTACCACGCCATACCACTGCGCTTCGACGGCGACGAGGTGGAGGTGGTCGTCTCGGACATGCGCCACCGCCAGGCCGTCGAGCAGATAATCGGGCGACCGACCCGCTTCGTGCTCACCACCCCTGCGGCCTGGGAAGAGCTCTTCAACCGCGCCTACCCCGGCCACGGCCGCTTGGGCGAGTCGTTGGTGCAGGAGGGCAAGCTCGACCGCGAGAGCCTGCGCGAGGCGCTGAAGGTGCAGGAGCGGATGGGCAAGGCCCGCCCTCTGGGCGAGGTGCTGGTCGAACTCGGCTACGTAGCCCCCGAAGACGTGGAAGAGGCCCTCAAAAAGCAGCGTGC
>JALVWZ010000422.1 GCA_027023115.1 Thermaceae bacterium | reverse complement strand
GTAATAGACATGCACGCGGCGGCGCACCTCGGTGGCCGCCGCGTGCATGTCTATTACCTCGGGCGCGTGCACCACCGGCAGGTCGCCGCCCTGCTCCGCCAGCTCGGCGCGCAGGCGCTCCTCGCTGCCGACCAGCACGACCGGCACCCCCGCCGCGGCCGCCAGCAAAGCGCCGGCCACCGTCTCCCGCGGGGCGTAGTCACCACCCATCGCGTCGAGGGCCACCGGCTTGCTCATCTTTAGAGGTGTTTTTCGATGCGGGCCACGAAGTTCCGCTTTGGCTGCGCGCCGATGATTATCTCCACCGGCTCGCCGTTCTTGAAGAGAATGACGGTGGGGATGCTCATCACCCGAAAGCGCATGGCCGTTTTGGGGTTTTCGTCCACGTCCAGCTTGAGGACCTTCAGCTTACCGTCGTACTCCTCGGCCAGTTCCTCCAAAATGGGGGCGATCATCTTACAGGGCCCGCACCACTCAGCCCAAAAATCTACGATGCTGAGGCCGTCTTTTACTTCCTGATCAAAGGTGTCGTCGCTAACTACGATAGGCTTCGCCATACGCCCCTTACTGTAGCATTGAGAGGACGATGCGCCAACAAGCCAGCGCCAACTGGAGCGCCGCCGCCCGTTACTGGCGCGCCGGCGCTTACTGGGAGGTTCACGAAGTTCTGGAACCGGCCTGGCGCGCCGCCGTCGGCCCCGAGAAGCTCTTTTTGCAAGGATTGATTCTGGCCGCGGCCGCCCTCCACGCCGGCCGCCTGGGCCATGCCCGCGGCGCCGCCGCCAACCTGGAAAAAGCGCGCCGCAAGTGGGAGCGACTGGGAGAGAGCTGGCGGGGCGTTCGCCTGCAGGCCTTCCTGGACGACGTCGCCGCCGCACTGGCCGGCGCGCCAGCGCCCGACTGGCCCCGGCTTACACCTCCTTAACCACCAGCGGCTATAATCCGGCTACCCATGGAAGACCTCAAGCGCCTTCGCGACCTGGCCGAAAGTTACATGCAAATCCACCAATTCAAATCCGGCGACCTGGTTACCTGGAAACCGGGCCTGCGCAACCGCGTCATGCCCGAGTACGGTGAACCTATCGTGGTAGTCGAGGTTTACGACGAACCAATTTACGATCAGACCTCCGACTCGAGCTCCTCTTACTTCCGCGAACCGCTACACCTGCGCTGTCTGGTGGTTGACAAAGACGGCGACGCCCTCATCTTCCACTTCGACGCCGCCCGCCTGATGCCCTACGGCGACTACCGCAGCTCGGTGGCCAACTAGCTTCACAGTCCGACCGCGTTGTTTACAAGGCTCCGGCGCCACGAGCTTCACCGTTGCCCCAGCAAAAGCTGTGGTCCAGGGCCGAGAAGACACAGAGAGCTCGCAGCCTGTAGCTCGTGGCATGTGGCTTGTAGTTCGTAATGCGTTGCTGTATCTGGTCGTAGGGGCGGACCGGTGTGTCCGCCCTGTGGGTACGTGGTATGTGGTGCGTAGTGCTTGGTACGTGGTGATGGTGACGGGATGATGGCCTGTGGCTCGTAGCTTGTGGCCCGCAAGAGCGCCATGCCCAGTTTTCGGCTCTTGACCGGCAGGGGAAGAGGTTTGAAACCTTCCCCTACGTTTCAGCGTTTGTGCGTCAGCGACAGCAAGGCCTCAGCTTCTCTTCCGGCATGGACCCCGGATCTCGGCCGGCGTGTCCGGCCTCGTCCGGGGAGTCGAAAAAAGCGGCATGTGGCCTGTAGCTCGTAGCTTGTGGTTGGTCAATTTATGGTAGCCATAGCTTCGGCGTCAACCACTGCAAGGGCTCTTTGCCTTGGCTGACCTCGCGAGCCTCGTCCAGGAAATCGGGAAAAGCGGCATGTGGTGAGCGGCTTGTAGTTTGCAGTTTGTGGATTGTGGTTTGCAGCCTACAGAACGCCGGCGGCACATGGCTTGCATCAGACAACACTCCCTCCCCTTGGGGGAGGGTCGGGGTGGGGGATTGAAAGCGGCTTGTAGCCTGTAGCTAGTGGCTTGTGGAAACCAGTTTTATGCCGTTTTCTACATCCCACCTCCCACCTCCTACAACCTATTCACCACCTACTACGCACCACGCACTACGTACTGTTCACTTATCCCACCTCCTACCCCCTATTCACCACCTCCTCCCGGAAGCACCTAACTAACAGCGTCTCAAGAAGCCACAACCAGCCTATTATTTTGACCGGGTACAATCGGGGCATGGAGCGCCTTGAGACCGCCATCACCCGCATGCTCGGCATTCGCTACCCGATAGTGGTGGCGCCGATGTTCCTGGTATCGAACCGGCCGCTGCTCGAAGCGGTGGCGCGGGCCGGCGCCATCGGGCTGATCCCCGCGCTCAACTTCCGCAGCCACGCCGAGTACCGCGCCTTTTTGGAAGACTGGCCTGGTGAGCTGCCCTTTGGCGTCAATCTGATCCTCCGCCACAATCCCCGCCTGGCCGAGGACCTGGCCGCGACGGTGGAGCACGAAGTGCCGCTGGTAGTCACCAGCCTGGGCGACCCCACGCCGGTGATCGAAGCCGTACACGGCTACGGCGGCAAGGTCTGGTGCGACGTGGTGGGGCTACGCCACGCCCAAAAGGCGGCCGCCGCCGGAGCCGACGCCCTGGTGGCGGTGGCGGCCGGAGCCGGCGGCCACGCCGGAACGGTCAGCCCCTTCGTGCTGGCCCCCTGGCTGCGGGAAGAAACGGGGCTGCCGGTGCTCGTCGCCGGCGGGCTCGCGAACGGCGCGCAATTACTGGCGGCGCTGGCCCTGGGCGACGGCGGCTACTTTGGCACCCGCTTTATCGCCACCCGCGAATCGGGGGCCGCGCCGGAGTACAAACAATCGCTGCTCGCTGCCTCGCCCGACGATATCGTTTATACCCCCGAGGTGACCGGCGTACCCGCCAACTTCATCAAAACCTCGCTGGCGCGCCTGCAAGAAGGCGCCCGCCCCTGGAAGGAGGTCTGGAGCGCCGGCCACGGCGTGGCCCAGATAAGAGACCTGCCGGGTGCGGGCGAGCTGGTGGCCCGGCTGGTGCGGGAGTACCAGCAGGCCAAAGAAGAGTTACCCTGAGCATACCAATTCTGCTATATCGCCTTCTGCACGCGTTATTGTAGATGACTTATAGCGATATGCTATAATGGTTTTGACCTATCCGACCCTGGGCGCAGCCAAGCGCGCGCCCGCGTTGGACCGAAGCCAGCGAAAGGAGGCTCTAGATGTACGCCACGCCCGTGGATTCGTACGGACGTTACGAACCGGTAACCCTGAAAAATATCCACAAACACCCGGCTTATAAGAAACTCCCCGCGAGCCTGCGCCACGACCTGACCGTGGCCGCCCAGGTTCTCCCCTTCCGAACCAACGCCTACGTTCTCGACGAGCTGATCGACTGGGAACGGGTACCCGAAGACCCGATCTTCCAGCTCGTCTTCCCGCAGCGGGACATGCTGGCGCCGGCCGACTTCGCCCGCGTCGAGGCGGCCCTCGCCTCGGGCGACCGCCAGGCCCTGCTCGAGGCCGTCTGGTCGGTGCGCCGCGCCATGAACCCCCACCCCGCCGGCCAGCTAACCCACAACGTGCCCGAGCTGAACGGCCGCCGCCTGCCGGGGCTGCAGCACAAGTACGCCGAAACGGTCCTCTTCTTCCCCGCCGGCGGCCAGACCTGCCACGCGTTTTGCACCTACTGCTTCCGCTGGGCGCAGTTCGTGGGCGACCGCGACCTGAAGTTCGAGTCGAGTCAGGTGGGCGAGCTGGTGGCCTACCTGCGGGCGCACCCCGAGGTGAGCGACGTCCTGATTACCGGCGGCGACCCGCTGGTGATGAAGTCTGCGCTGCTGGCTCGCTACCTGGAGCCCCTGCTGGAGGTCGAGACCCTGACCAGCATCCGCATTGGCAGCAAGTCGTTGGCTTACTGGCCGGCCCGCTTCGTCAGCGATCCCGACGCCGCCGAGCTGCTATCCCTCTTCGAACGGGTGGCGCGCTCCGGCAAGCAGCTGGCGTTCATGGCCCACTCGAGCCACCCGCGCGAGCTGAGCACGCCGCTGGCGGAAGAGGCGATAAGGCAGATCCGCGCCGCGGGGGCTATCATCCGCACCCAGGCGCCGCTGATCCGCCGCGTCAACGACAGCGCCGCGGTCTGGGCGGAAAAGTGGCGCCGCGAAGTCGGCCTGGGGATGGTGCCCTACTACATGTTCGTCGAGCGCGACACCGGTCCCAAGCAGTACTTCGAGGTACCGCTGGCGCGCGCGCAACGGATCTTCGCCGACGCCTACCGGCAGGTTTCGGGTCTGGCGCGGACCGTCCGCGGCCCCAGCATGTCGGCCTTCCCCGGCAAGATCCGGGTGGTCGGTGTAACCGAGGTTGGCGGCGAAAAGCTGTTTGCCCTCGAGTTCCTGCAGGCCCGCAACCCTGACTGGGTGGGCAGTCCCTTCTTTGCCGAGTACTCCCCCACGGCCACCTGGCTCGATCAGCTCAAGCCGGCCTTTGGCGAAGAGAAGTTCTTCTTCGAGGAATGACAGGCCTGTGCCCAATTTCCCATACTTCCCAGGCTTGGGGTATGCGAATATAGGGTAATGCGCATCGGCGTGCTGCTAACGATGGGGTTTTTGGAAGCCGAGGCCGCGCCCGTTCTCGAGGCGGCGCGGTTGCTGCGCGAGGCGGGTTCCGAGATCGAGGCCTTTACGGTGGCCAAGAGCCGCCACGGTCTCGAGGGCGCCGCCGGCAGCCTCTGGACCGCCAAGTACGCCGTCTCCGCCCGCCCCCGCCTGGACGTGCTGGTGGTGCCCGGCGGCAAGGGGCTGGAGCGGGCCGGCGCCGACTTGCAGCTGGAGCTCTGGCTCGAGGAGATATGGGACGGCCTGCAGGCGGTCTTCTTGGGCGCCAACGGCGCCGTCTTCCTGGGCCGCCTCGGCCGGGCGCCGGCCCTGGTGGCCGCCCACCCGGCCTACGGTGCCGAAGTGCGCCGCTACGCCCAGATCGGTCACGAAACGGCCTACGCCGTCGGCAAGGTGACCAGCACCGCCGGTTACCTCTTCCTGCTGGGGGCGCTGCTAGACCACCTGGGCTCGCAGGGGTACGACATTACGCCGGTGCTCGACCAGATGGCCCTTGCCTTCGATTGACCTACGAAAACAACCCGCCCTTCGTGGAAAAGGGCGCCTCCGGCAGCAGCTCGCCGCGCTCCAGCGACCGCTCCGCTTCCGCCGCCGCCCCAGCCGCCCAGTCGGGCAATACCGGCCGCGCCCGGCGGGCGCTGGCCAGCACCGCCGCGTCCCACCACGTGCCCGGCAGCGGCGCCGCGTGGTAGCGGCCGCCAAAGTGGCGGATCCAGTCCTCGCCCAATGCTTCACGTACGTGGTGCACCGCTATCTGCACCCGCTTGCGGGGGTTCTTGGCGTCCGGGAACACCCGCTCGGCCAGCTCGTCCGCTTCCTGCGAGCCGAAGAGCCACAAAGCGTAGAGCACCCAGGGCTCCTTGCGGGTGAAGAACTCCACCTCGCGGCGGCGCAAGACCCGTTCCTGCCCCAGGGTGTAAAAGCGCACCGTTCCCCAGCCGTGCACCAGCCGCTCGAAGACCAGCCCGCCCGCCTCGCCGGTGGCGCCGGCGGCGAACCAGACCGGCGCATAGCGCTCGTCCAGCAAAAGGGGCAGGGCGTCGAGGGCCAGCAGCTCGGCGGCCGCCTCTTCCACCTGATCCGCCCGGAGGGCCGCCGGCTCGAGCGCCATCTCTTCCAGCCGCGCCACCAGCGCCAGCCGCCGCGCCCCCACCCCGGCCGCCGCCTGCCGCGCCCGCT
>JALVWZ010000421.1 GCA_027023115.1 Thermaceae bacterium | reverse complement strand
TCGTGCGGTGGAACGGGCGCTAAGGGCTGCCGGCGCCGAAGCGGTCTACGGGGCCGTGATCGCCGCCGGCAAACGGCCGTTGTAATCTGAAACCGGGAGGGGCCATGCCCAGGCTGCGCAGCCTGTCCAGTTTGCTACCCTTGATCGAATCGGGCCAGTACCGCTTGGGACCGCACGTTGCCCGGCACATGCTGCAGGAGGGTTTTACCGAACGCGACCTTCTCACCGCCCTTCGTTGGGGGCGGGAGCTGGCCGTCTACCCGGAGGACGAACGGATGCTGGTGCTGGGGTACATGGTCTTTGGAGGCCGCCTCAAGCTGCCCCTGCACGTAGTCCTCGACTACTCCAAACCCCGCTGGGTGGACGTGGTGACCGCGTTCATCCCCGAGCGGCCGCACCGCGTCTACTCACGAGCCCGCCTGGCGGCGCTCCTGCGCTATGACGGCGGGCGGACGGAGCTCGACTGGGCGGTACCCGACGCAGGCGCTTTGCGAGCGGCTTTCGAGCCCGAAAAAAAGTAGCGGCCCCGCTAATGCGGGGCCGCGCGCAGAAGGCGCCCCGAGTCGGCTATTTCTTCTCGACTGGCAGGCCCGCCTTGGCCCAGGCGGTAAAGCCGCCCTTGAGGTTCTTGACGTTCTTGTAGCCAAGGGTCTTCAGGTAGGTAAGCGCGTACTGGCCGCGGGCGCCGGCGGCGCAGTAGACGAGTATCGGCTTGTTGAGCGCCGGCAGCTGGTTCAGGTGCTGCTCCAGCTCGGTGAGCGGAATGGTGACCGCGCCGGGGATTATGCCGGTAGCGTCCCATTCCTTGGGCGTTCGCACGTCGAGGATGAAGGGGTTGACGCTGTCGATGTAGTCCAGGGCCGCATCGGGAGTTATGAAGCCCCAATGCTGTTGACTTACCTCCTGGATTACCTGAAAGACCGCCTTGGCGGCCGCAGTTTCGGTAACCTGCGCCGCCGCCAGGGAGCCGCTTGCCAAAACTCCTGCCAGTGCTACTGCCATCCAGAACTTGCGCATAAAAACACCTCCGTTATTCGTGCTTTGGGGTTGGATCCCCTAAAAGCCGTGGGTAAACAGCGAGTGCTGCCCTTCTGCTACGAGCCAGCCGCGAATCAGCCAGGCACCGGCGAACGCGCAGGCGGCGGCCAGAGCGGGCGTTCTGCGGGCCGTTAGCGCCGCCAGCAAGACGAGCAAAGTACCAAGGCCGAAGAGCAGGCCGCGCCGCAATAGCAGCGCCAGCGCCCGTGCCTGATCCACGCCGCCGCTGGCGAGGGCGGCAGGGAGCAGCAGCGCCAAGAGCAGCGAAACCCAGCTGGTAAGCTCCAGCCAGCGGACTGCTTCCTCGCCGCGCCAGGCGATTAGCAAAGCCAGCGCCAGTAAGAGCGCGGTGGCTGGGAAGAGAGCCAGCAGTAGATGATCCCAAAGCGGGCGGGCGGCGTTGGCCGCCAGAGCGTAGCCGGGATAGAGAACGACGATGGTCGAGTAGACGGCGAGCAGGGCGTACCAGTACCTGCCGGCTTGCTTTTGCAGGATGATGACGAGCAGCAGCAGCGCCGAAAGCGCCAGCCCCCAGGCTCCCCACCAGATGGCTGCTTTGGGATGAATGCCCAGAAAGAGCCAGAACTGGGTGAACCGAAAGCGGGCCGGCGACTCGGCCCAGAGCATGAAGAGATCGGCTGCGATCAGCAGCAGCGCCCAGGGCGCCAGCTTGCGGCCTTCGCTGCCGTTTTTCATTCCCAAGAGGGCCGTGTAGAGGGTAAAGCCGCCAGCCAGCGCCACCAGCAGGAAGTGAATCTGGGTGGTCCAGTGCCAGAAGTGGCCGCCGCCGGGTATACCGTAAAAGGTGGTCATTGTTGCACCTCCTCCGTGTCATTCAGCCCTCGCTTGGAAGGAGTATTGAGGTAGAAGAGTTTGGGCTCGGTACCCATTTCGGGGCGCAAAACGTCAATGCGGCCGGCTTTTGCCAGCGCTTCCCGTACCGCTGAGGTTGGATCGTCCAGGTCGCCGAAAACGCGGCAGCCGGTGGGGCAGGTCTCGACGCAGGCCGGGTCCAGCCCGTCGGCGATGCGGTGTTCGCAAAAGGTGCACTTGTCCACGTAGCCCGCCGGGTTCATGAAGCGGGCGTCGTAGGGACAGGCGGCGACGCAGGCGCCGCAGGCTATGCAACGTTCGTACCTGACCAGGACCAGGCCGTCTTCGTTTTTGTAGCTGGCGCCGGTGGGACAGGCGGGAACGCAGGGAGGGTTCTCGCAGTGGAGGCATTGTTCGGGGCGGTACTCGACGGTCAGCTCGGGAAAGACGCCAAGTTCGCGCTGGCGGATCCACAGCCGGTTGTGGCCGGGGGGAACCTCGTTCTCGAGCACACAGGCGGCGGCGCAGGCGGAGCAGCCGACGCACGACTCCAAGTCTATGACCATGGCGTAGCGGGCCATCTAGAGCCTCCTTTCGCGAGCGAGCGTGCTAATCCGCTTGAGCCTGGGTATGGCGGCATTGGGCACGATTTTGACGAAGTTGTTGCGCAGACCGGCACCGCCGGAGATTTTGTCGAGTACGTAGCGGGTTTGCAGGGTGTTATCGGACGCGCCGCGGCCGAAGGCCAGCCGCAGGCCGCGGGACTTGTGGCCGAAGCCGTGGACCAGGTAGACGCAGTCGTTGCGAATGCGCTCGGTAAGACGCACCCGTACCGGACCTTCGCGCACTCCGGCGTCGTTCTCGAGCCAGACGTACTCGCCCTGCCGCAGGCCCAGCTTTTTCCCTTCGGCATTGTTGATCCAGACCTCGTTCTCGGGCTTGAGCTCCATGAGCACCCAGTTGTTCTGGGTCTTGGCGAAGCTGTGCACCGGCGAGCGCCCGTAGAGCAGGCGGTAGAACCCGGTGGGCGCCGGCATGGGCGGGGTGTAGTCGGGCAGCGGATCGAAACCGTGCTCCGCGAAGGTCTTGGAGTAGAGCTCTATTTTGCCCGAAGGAGTTTTGAAGGGGTTCATGTGCCAGCGTTCCCAGTCCTTCAGGTAAGGCCGGCCGCGCTGCACGAGCGTGCCCTTCTTTTTCATCTCCTCCAGGCTGGAACCGATGGCCTGCAGGCGCGTGTCCAGGTATTCTTCGATGTTTTTCCAGGGCACGAACTTCTCCAGGCCGAGCTTGATCGCCAGCTCGCGCATTATCCACCAGCCCGGCTTGCTGTCCCAAAGGGGCTTGACGGCCGGTTGCCGCAGCTCGATGAAGGGCGTCTTATGGGCGATGGCCACCAGGTCGTCGTAGCGTTCCAGGTAGGTGCATTCAGGCAGAATCACGTCGGCCCACATGACGTGCTCCATCGGCAGGACGTCTATTGCCACGTAGAGGTCGAGCTTCCTCAGCGCCTCCTTGGTGCGGGGCACGTTGGGTATCGAGTGAAATAGGTTGGTGCCGTAGCAGATTAGGCCGCGGATGGGGTAAGGTTTGCCGCTGAGCATCGGTTCGACGAGTTCCTGAATGGCGGTGGTCTTGGCGAAGAACTTACCCTTGTCGGCGCGGGGCTTGTAGCCTTCGGGGACTTCCTCGCTGCCACCGCTGGAGCCGCTGCAACCTCCGGCGGCGGGCTCGAGCGGGAACGGCGGGTGAGGGTACTTTTCCAGGTACGGTTTCTTGGCCAGATAAAAACCGCCGGGCACGCCGTAGTTGCCGAGCAGGGCGTTCACGATGTAAAGAGCCCGCATCCGCTGGGTGTCGCTCCCGTACCAGACGGTGTGCCTGCCCGGCGGCAGGACCGCCTTGGGCGCGTGAGCGGCCAGCTCGCGAGCCACGGCGCGGATGGTGTCGGCCGGCAGGTCGGTGATGCTGGCGGCCCACTCGGGTGTCTTGTCCTTGACGTGCTCGGCCAGCTCCGCCAGGCCGACGGTGTATTTTTCGACGTACTCGCGGTCGTAGAGGCCTTCTTCGATAAGAACGTTGATCCAGGCCAGCAAGAGTGCGGTATCGGTCCCGGGTTTGATGGGCAGCCAGCGGTCCGCCTTGGAGGCGGCGGTGCTGAAGCGTGGGTCCACCACCACCAGTTTGGCGCCCCGACGCAGGGCGGCGGCGAACTCCTGTAACTGGGTGTTGTGGGTGTCTTCGCCGATATGGTGACCGATGAGCACGATGTACTCGGTGTTTTCCCAGTCCACCGGCTCGTGACCGCCTACGCCCCTGCCGAAGGTCCACTGGCTGGCGGTCTCGCGCGGGGCGGTGCAGACGCTTACCGCCGGTTTGGCGGCGTTGGGGCTGCCCCAGGCGGCGGGGAGGTATTCGACAAACCAGCTGTCGCCGCTGCCGTGTCCAAACCAGGCGATGGCTTCGGGGCCGTACTTGTCTTTTATCTTCAGCATCCGCGCGGCTATGTAATCGAGCGCCTCGTCCCAGCTGGCTTCGCGGTACTTGCCCTCGCTGCGCTCGCTGCCCTCGACGCGGATCAGCGGCCGCTTGAGCCGGTCGGGGTCGTAGAGCTGGGCTACACCCGCCTGCCCGCGCGGGCAGAGACGGCCGCGCGACTTGGGGTTGTGCTTCTGCCCGTCTATCTTGCGCACCTTGCCGCCTGCGACCTTCACGGTTATGCCGCACTTCCAAAAACAGTTTTCGCAGTACGAGTAGATGGTTGTTACCTGCCCCTCGTACCACTTCTGTGGCACCGTCCAGGGGGCCTTGAACGCGCCGGCGCGGCCGCCGAGGGCGACGGCTCCCACGCTGGCCGCGCTGAGGGTGAGGAACTTCCTACGATTCAGCTTCATACTCCGCCTCCAGTACCTGGCTGATGAGAGTGCAAATCGTGCCGTAGAAACCGGTTTCGTCTTCTTCGCCGACTATCCGGCCAAAGCGCTCGAGCCAGGGCCGCAGGTAGCCAAGGGCCAGGGAGCGTGCCCCTTCGGGGTCGCTTTCGCTGAGCAGGGCCACCGCTTCGCCGACGGCGGCCAGGTGGTCGGGCAGCTCCGACCAGGTGTCGTTTACGGCGAGGCCGTGACTGTCGTAAAAGTTCTCCAGCGCTTGCTGAGCCGCGCCCATTAGCTTGCCGTCGCGGGCATAGCCGGCGTAGGGCGGCGCGGGCAGACCGCCGGGGTTGGCTACGAACAGGCTGGTGTAGCTGGCTTGCAGCTCGCTGAGGGGAACGTCGGGGAGCCGTCGCGGCTTTTGGCCGCCCAGGCGGGCTAGTTCGTCTAGGGCCTCCTGCAGACGGCCGCTTTGCAGGTCGCGCTCGAGCGCGACCCCCGGTGAGCGGAAGGTGGCCGCGGTCAGCAGTCCGATTAGCTCCAGCGTTGCTCCCACGCCTCCAGCATGGGAGATAAATCACGAGACGTCGTCAGGTCATGGCCGACGAGTTTGTAGGCCCCCGGCCTACAACGAATGTCCCGCCTCCTGATAAACAACCCCCCTCCGACGGCTTCGCCGCTGCCTCCCCCGGTGGGGGAGGCAAAAAGAAGATCGTAGCCTGTAGCTTGCGGCATGTAGCTCGTGGTGCGT
This sequence comes from Thermaceae bacterium, assembly GCA_027023115.1. Lineage (GTDB taxonomy): Bacteria > Deinococcota > Deinococci > Deinococcales > Marinithermaceae > Oceanithermus. The sequence continues at coordinate 451 of JALVWZ010000421.1, read as the reverse complement.
GTTATCCCTTCGTAGAGGCGGACCTATGTGTCCGCCCTGTTGGTGCGTGGTACTTGGTGCGTGGTACGTGGTGACGGGATGGCCCGTGGCTCGTGGCCTGTGGCCAGTAGAAACGCCATGCTAAGTTTTCGGCCCTCTGCCGTAGGGGAAGGATTGAAACCCCCTACGTTCCAGCGTCGACATGGAGCAGAAACATGACCCCGGCTTCTCTTCCGGCATGGACCCCGGACCTCGGCTGCCAGGGGCGGCCCCGTCCGGGAATCGGGGAAAAGCGGTATGTGGCCTGCAGTTGTGACTCGTGATGCGCGTTATCTCACCGTAGGGCGGACCCGTGTGTCCGCCCTACGGGTACGTGGTAGGCAGTTCACGGTGCATAGTAATTGGTACGTGGTGATGGTGGCAGGGTGGTCCGCGGCTTGTTGCTAAACGAATCTCCCTCCCGATCGGGGAG
>JALVWZ010000420.1 GCA_027023115.1 Thermaceae bacterium | reverse complement strand
CGAGTGGCGCTGGCGGCGGGGCTGAGCCCGGCGGAAATCGCCTTTTGGCGGGCGCTCATTGGCGGAGGGTTGTTCGCCGCGCACGCTTTGGTTCTCCGGCAGCGGCTCCCGCGGGGGCGCGAGCTGGGCGGGGCGGTGCTGTTTGGCTTGGCCGGAGTTTCGCTCTTTTACCTCAGCTACCAGCTGGCGGTGGCCTACGGGGGCGCGGCGCTGGCGGCGGTGCTGCTCTACACCGCGCCGGCGTGGGTGGTTTTGGGGAGCGTGCTCTTCTTGAAGCAGCCGGTGAGCAGGGCGCAGGTGTTGCTGGTGGCGGCGACGCTGCTGGGGGTGCTGCTGCTCTCCTGGCCGCAGCGGGGGTTTAGGGTCTCGGCGGCCGGTTTGGGTTGGGGCCTGACCGCGGGGGTGGCCTACGCGCTTTACTACATCTACGGCAAGTTGCAGTTCGACCGCTACCGGCCGACGGTTCTCTTCGCGCTGGCGCTGCCGGTGGGCGCGGCTGGCCTCTTGCCCTGGGTTTCGTTCACCGCCAAGGACGGCCGGGTATGGCTGGCGCTCTTGGTGCTCTCGTTCGTATCCACCTACCTGGCCTACTGGTTCTACAGCTTGGGGCTGCGAAGGCTGCCGGCGGCGCGGGCGGCGCTGGTGGCCACGCTGGAGCCGGTGCTGGCCTCGTTGCTGGCGTTCGTCTGGTGGGGAGAGCGCTTTGCGGGCGTCGGTTACCTGGGAGCGGCGCTCGTGGTGCTGGCGGTGGCCGCATCGGCGCTCGAGCCCGGCCTTAGTCGGCGTAGACGCGGCTAGAGCGGAGCGCCGGCAAGAACGGCTCCCACTCGGCGGGAATCTCGGGGATTTCGAAGGTGATCCAGGCCAGGTAGCTGGGCGGCCTTGGCTGTTTGAGCAGGGGCATGCCCGCTTCTTCGGGGGTGCGGTCGCCCTTGCGGGTGTTGCAGCGCAGGCAGGCGGTCACCAGGTTTTCCCAGGTGTCGCGGCCGCCGCGGCTCTTGGGGAGAACGTGGTCTATCGTCAGCAGTTTGCCCTTGGCGCCGCAGTACTGGCAGGTGTACTTGTCGCGACGGAGGATGTTGTGGCGGTTTAGCGAAAGCCGCCCCTGAGGGCGGCGGATCATGCGGCGCAGGCGGATGACCGAAGGGACCGGGACCGGGCGGCTGGGAGTCCGCAAAAACAGAGAACTGGCGATGACCGTGTCGGCAGTGTCGCTTTGCACCAGCACCACCCCGCGGCGAATGGAGGTGAGGCCGAGGGGCTCGTAACCGGCGTTGAGCACCAGGATGCGCCGCGCGTTCAGGTTCATCTCGAGCTTATCTTAATCGTTTTTCGGCGGCTCGGTTTCGGGCTCGAAGCGCTTCATGTACCACCAGCCGGCCAGCAGGACCAGCAGGGAAACGGCGCCGCTCCAGAACGACGATGAATAAAAGACGTAGATGGCGGGCACGCCCAAAAACAAGGCCGCCCAGTACTGCTTTACCAGCCAGCCGCGCAGCGCCAGCATGAAGCTAATGATCATCAGCAGAAAGGCGAAGAAGTAATCCATAGCCGCAGGGTATCAGACCACCTGGCGCCTGGCCAGGTAATTTGTGAAAAAAGCTCGTATATGCTAATATAAGGTTTGCGTAGATGGGTTGCTGCGTATCAAGGGGGCGATCCTGGTTTCGACGGGGGCCCTTGAAGGTGTGGCTGCGAGCCGAGGTGCCGGAGGCCTCGTAAAACACCGGCACAGCCAATAACTGGCAACACCAACTACGCTCTGGCGGCTTAACCCCGCCACGTCCCTGTCAAGCCCCGTCGGTGGCTCGGGCAGAGGACGTCACTAAAACCGACTAGCCGAGGGTAAGGCTCCGTAGCCCAAGGCGAAATTGAACGGAGCTGGGCCGTGCCCGCCCGTCCGCGGGCAAAGGCATGGTCGAGAACCTAAAACGCGGACTACGCTCGTAGACGCCCACCGGATAGGCTCTCGGACGCGGGTTCGAGTCCCGCCGCCTCCACCAGATCGCCGGCCCGCCCTTCGTGGGGCGGGCTTCTTACTTTGGAAAGACGGCCGCCAGACCGCGCGCGGCCGTTTCGCGCAGGGAAAGATCGGCCAGGGGAGTGAGCGGCGTGGCCTCGGGGTTGATCTCGATCAGGTATGCGCCGGCGGCCTTGGCGACGCGTCCCAGGCTGGCGGCCGGTTCCACCACCGCGCTGGTGCCAATCACCAGCGCCACCGCGGCGGTCGTGAAGGCGCGCTCGGCGCGGGCGAGCAGGTTGGGGTCCAGGAACTCGCCGAACCAGACGACGTCGGGGCGCATGCGCCCGCCGCATTTTTCGCACAGCGGCGGGGGTTCGAACTCGTCCGGCGGTGGCAATGGCTGGCGGTGGCCGCAGCGCTCGCAGCGGGCGCGGGTGATGCTGCCGTGCAGCTCGATCAGCCGGCGGTTGCCGGCGCGCCGGTGCAGGCCGTCCACGTTCTGGGTGACCAGGGTGAAGCCGTCGCCTTTCATCCGCTCCAGCTCCGCCAACAGCAGGTGCGCCTGGTTGGGTTCGGCGCGGCTTACCTGCCGGTAGCGCCAGGCGTACCAGCGCCAGACCTTTTCCGGGTCGCGGGCGTAAGCGGCCGGGGTGGCCAGCTCCTCGGGGCGAAAACCTTCCCAGAGGCCGCCGGCGCCGCGAAAGGTGGGTATACCCGACTCGGCGCTCACCCCGGCGCCGGTGAGGACGGCCACCCGGTCGGCGGCGGCTAGTTTGGCGCGGGCCACGCTTTCCATAACAACAGGGTAACGCCGGTGCTAGATTGGGGCTATGGGGCGCGGAGAACGCCTTGGTCAACGTCTTGCTTTGCCGCTGGCGTTGGTGGCCGTCGTTGGATTGATTTCCACGATTGGTTACTGGCTGCTCTGGCGCCCCTACGGGGCGAGCTGGCTCGAGGCCGCCTACATGACCTTCATCACCATGACCACCGTCGGCTACGGCGAGGTCTACCCGCTCAGCCCGGCCGGGCGGGTGTTCACGATGGTCACCGGCTTTGCCGGGATAGCCAGCCTCTTTTACGTCTTTGGCGTGTTCATGGACTACCTGGTGGAGATGGGCACCAGCGGCGAGCGGAGGAAGAAGCGCATGGAAAAGATTGCAGCCGGTATGTCGGAGCACGTGATCCTCGTCGGACTTGGCCGCGTCGGCCACCAGGCGGCCGAGGAGCTGGCGCAGGGGCGCGAGCCCTTCGTGGTGATCGAAAACGACCCGGAGCGGGTCGCCTGGGCGCTGGACCAGGGGTTTACCGTTATCGAGGGCGACGCCACCGAAGACGAAACCCTCAAGAAGGCGGGCATCGAGCGGGCGCGCGGCCTGGTGGCCGCCACCGGCGACGACGCCAGCAACCTCTTTATCGTCCTCAGCGCCCGTTCCCTCAACCCCGGTCTGTTCATCGTCGCCCGCGCCGAGGAGGCGAGCGTAATCGCCAAGATGAAAAAGGCCGGCGCCGACCGGGTGATAGACCCTTACGCCATCGGCGGCCGCCGGTTGGCCAATCTGGTGCTGCACCCGGCGGTGGTCGATTTTTTGGAGACCACCCTGCGGCGCGGCGGCGCGCCCATCTCGATCGAAGACATCCTCATCAGCGAAAGCAGCCCCCTGGTCGGGCATTCGATTGCCGAACTGAACCTCAACCGCCGTTACGGGGTGGTGGTGCTAGCGGTCATCCGGGGCAAGGAAACGTTGGTTTCGCCGCCCGCCGAGTACGTCTTCGAACCGGGGGACCAGATCGTCATCATGGCCACGGTGGAGCAACTGCAGCGCTTCGTCGCGGAGATAGAAAAGCAGGAAATGGAAAACCGCAGACAGGAGCGGCGGGAAGGGAGTGACCATCAATGAAGCTCTATAGCGTAGCAGCAATGCGGGCCGCCGACGCCAAAGCGGTCGAACTGGGCTACCCCAGCATCCTGCTTATGGAGGCGGCGGGGCGGGCCGCGGCCGCGGCTGCGGCCGAGCGCTGGCCCGCAGCCGAACGGATAGTGGTGGTGGCCGGCAAGGGCAACAACGGCGGCGACGGCTTCGTGGCCGCCCGCTGGCTGCACTTTTGGGGCCGCAAGGTGCGCGTCTTCGCGCCCGCCGGCCACCGCGGCGACGCGGCGCTGGCGCGGGCGGCGCTGGAGGCGCACCTGCCGGTGCGGCCATTGGAGGAGCTGGACCTGAGCGGGGCCGGGTTGATTGTCGACGCCCTCTTTGGCACCGGTCTGACGCGGGCGGTGGCCGGCGAGCTGGCGGACGTGATCGAGAGCATCAACCGCTCGCCCGCCCCGGTCGTGGCGATAGACGTACCCTCCGGCCTGCCCTACGCCCCGGCGGTGCAGGCCGACTTGACCGTGGCGCTGGCGGGGCTAAAGCCGGTCCACGTCTTCTATCCGGCGCGGGCGGCCTGCGGTAAGGTCTTGCTAGCCCCCATAGGTCTGCCGCCGGCGGCGCTGGAACAGGACGACCTGCCCGAGCTGGTGGAGCCGGGCGAGATGCGGCGGCTGCTGCCGGCCCGGCCTGGCAACGCCCACAAGGGCAGCGTTGGCCGGGTGCTGGTGGTGGGCGGCGCTCCCGAGTTCACCGGCGCGCCGGCGTTGGCGGCTCTGGGCGCTTACCGCGCCGGAGCGGGGCTGGTAACGGTGGCCTACCCCGCCGAGGCGGCGGTGAGCCCGCCGCTGGAGGCGGTCCGCCTGCCGGTGGCCAGCTGGACCAACGCCCGCCTCTTCGACGCCCGCGCCGAAGCGGTGGCCGTGGGTATGGGCGGCGGTCCCGGCGGCGGCGCGGCGGCGCGGGCGGCGCTAAAGCTGAAAAAGCCCACGGTTATCGATGCCGACGCCCTCTACCCCGAGGTGGTAAAGGCCTACGCCACCGCAGCCGTTCCCAGCGTGATTACCCCGCACCCCGGCGAGGCGGTGCGCCTATTGGGCGGGGGCGACCCAAAGGCCGTGGCCGCCGATCCGCTGCGCTACGGGCGGGAGCTGGCGGCCAGGTTCAGGACCGTGGTGGTGCTCAAGGGCGGGCCGACGGTGGTCTGCCAGCCGGGACGTTGCGCGGTCAACAGCAGCGGCAACCCGGCGATGGCCAGCGGCGGTATGGGCGACGTTCTGGCGGGCGTCATCGCCGCGTTCCTGGCGGCGGGTTTGGAGCCTTACGACGCCGCCCGCCTGGGCGTTTATCTCCACGGGCTGGCCGGCGACCAGGTAGGCCGTATCGGCCTCACCGCCGGCGACGTGGCCGCGGCGCTGCCAAAAGCGCGCGCCCGCTTGGAAGCGGGCGCGGTGGAGCCTTACTGGGCTTAGGGCTCAATCGAGCGGCGTCAGACGGGCTTCGGCGTAGTGGCGCTCGCCCAGTACGGCGCGCTTTAGCTCGTCCTCGCCTTCGGGCAACAGGCGGCTGCGCCGGCTGATGCGCAGGTCGAAGCGGCTCAGCTCGAAGGCGCGTTCGATGATCGTCGCCGCCGCGGTTGGGTCCGCCTCGGCGGCGGTGAACATATCGGCTACCAGCCAGCCGCGGCCCGTGAAGAGGTGCAAGAGGGCGTAGCCGTGACGGCCGGTCTTGACCGCGCTCGCTCCGCCTTCGGTCTGGTAAATGTAATGAGCACCCACGCCCAGCGGCCAGAACTCGTCCAGCGCCGTCAAAAACCCCTCTACGCGCTCGCCGTCTTTACCGGCACTGGCCTCGAGGCCGTAGCCGTCGAGTATCAAGTGAGTACCGTACACAAGTCGTTTCAAGCCGCCTCCTACCTGCACTATTATCACCCCACAGGAGCGTGCGCTGTCAAAGTGCGGCCATTTGCCCCCGCCGGGGTCGTGTTCGCCCGATCCCGTTTAGAGTGTTGAGGGGGTCGTCCGTCCCCTGGACGAAGTGCATGAACGGGCGGTTTAATAAGCGCGATTGGTGCGCACGGCGCTATAATCTTGAGCGCAAAAAGGAGG
>JALVWZ010000419.1 GCA_027023115.1 Thermaceae bacterium | reverse complement strand
TGGAGCTGCACCCGGGGCGGCTGCGGGCGGTGGCCTCCGACGGCTTCCGGTTGGCACTCTACGACCTTTCCCTGCCGCTGGAACGAGAGGCGCGCCTGGTGGTGCCGGCGCGCAGCGCCGACGAGATAGTCAAGGTGCTCGAGCGCGTCGAGGGCGAGGTGGCCCTGGGCGTCGAGGGGGCCCACCTTTCGCTGGCCGGCGACGGCTTCAGGCTGGCGGCGGCCCTGATGGAGGGCGAGTTTCCCGACTACGAGCGGGTCATTCCCAGCGAGTTCCCGTTGGAGGCGCGGGTCGCCGCGCCGGCTCTGCGCGACAGTCTGAAGCGGGTCAAGGTTCTGGCCGACCGCAACAACCACCGCGTCGACCTGGTTTTTTCCGGCGGCGGCCTGGAGGTGGTGGCCGCCGGCGACCTGGGCCGCGGCAGCGAGCGGCTCGAGGCCGAGGTGCCGAAAGACGCCGAAATGCTGCTCGCCTACAACGCCGAGTACCTCCTCGACGCCCTTGGCCCGGTGCCACAGACGGCGCGACTGCGCTTTTCGGGGCCCGCTTCGGCGAGCGTCGTTCAGGACGAGGACGACGCCGGCTACCTGGCGGTGGTCGTGCCGCTGCGGGTTTAAGCTAGGGGTGGAGGTAAGTGATGACTACGATAATCGAGATCAGCGCACGCGAGGTGCTCGACTCCCGCGGTAACCCCACCGTCGAAGCCGAGGTAGTCTTGGAAGGTGGTCAGATAGGCCACGCGATGGTTCCTTCGGGAGCTTCGACCGGGGTTCACGAGGCGGTCGAGCTGCGCGACGGCGGACCGCGCTACGGCGGCAAGGGGGTCTTGCAGGCGGTGACCAACGTCAACGAGCGCATCGCCCCCGAGCTCGTCGGCATGAACGCCCTCGACCAGGAGGGGATCGACCGGGCGATGATCGAGCTCGACGGCACCCCCAACAAGGGCAACCTCGGCGCCAACGCCATCTTGGCGGTTTCGCTGGCGGTTTCCCGCGCCGCCGCCGAGGCGGTCGAGCTGCCGCTGTTCGCCTACTTGGGCGGGGTGCAGGCGGCGGTGCTGCCGGTGCCGCTGATGAACGTCATCAACGGCGGCAAGCACGCCGACAACCGGGTCGACTTCCAAGAGTTCCTGCTGGCCCCCGCCGGCGCGCCCAACTTCCGCGAGGCTCTCCGCTACGGCGTCGAAACCTTCCACGCCCTCAAGGGGGTCCTCAAGAAGCGCGGTTACAACACCAACGTAGGTGACGAGGGCGGCTTTGCCCCCAACCTGAGCAGCAACGAGGAGGCCGTCGAGGTGTTGCTCGAGGCCATCCAGGCCGCTGGTTACGAACCGGGTAAGGAGATATCGCTGGCCCTCGACCCGGCCGCCAGCGAGTTCTACAAAGACGGCAAGTACCACCTCGAGGCCGAGGGCAAGGTCCTCAGCGCCGCCGAGATGGTCGACTACTGGGCGGGTTGGATCGAGCGCTACCCGATCATCTCCCTCGAAGACGGTTTGGCCGAGGATGACTGGGAGGGCTGGAAGATACTCACCCAAAAGCTCGCCGGCAAGGTCCAGCTCATAGGTGACGACATTTTCGTCACCAACCCCGAGCGCCTGGAGCGCGGCATCAAGGAGGGGATCGCCAACTCGATCCTCATCAAGCTGAACCAGATTGGCACCCTCTCGGAAACCCTGGAGACCGTGCGTCTGGCGCACCGCAACAACTACACCACGGTCATCTCGCACCGCTCCGGCGAAACCGAAGACTCCTACATTGCCGACTTCGCGGTGGCCGTCAACGCCGGTCAGATCAAGACCGGTTCGGCCTCGCGTTCGGAGCGGCTGGCCAAGTACAACCAGCTGCTGCGGATCGAAGAGGCCCTGGGCGAAGGAGCCCGCTTCTTGGGGTACGATGCTTTCTAAACGCACCAAAGTAGTGGCCACCATTGGCCCCGCCTCGCGCGACGCCGACGTTCTCTACAAGATGATTGAGGCCGGCCTCAACGTGGTTCGCCTCAACTTCAGCCACGGCGAAAAGGCCGACCACCAAAAGACCATTCAGATGGTGCAGGAGGCCGCCCGGCGCGCCGGGCGGCCGGTGGCCATCCTCCAGGACCTGCAGGGGCCCAAGATCCGCGTTGGCCGTTTCGCCGCCGGCAAGATAGAGCTAAAGCCGGGGCAGCACTTCACCATCACCACCCAGGACGTCGAAGGCGACGAAAAGCGCGTTTCCGTGAGCTACAAGGGTCTCCCCGACGACGTCACCCCCGGGCAGATACTCCTCCTCGACGACGGCAACCTGCGCCTGCGGGTGGAAAAGATAGACTACGCCGCTGGCGATATCCACACCGTGGTCGAGGTGGGAGGCGTGCTCTCCGACCACAAGGGCGTCAACATTCCAGGGGCCGACCTTTCCATCCCGGCGATGACCGAAAAGGACATCCAGGACCTGGCGGTGGGAGCCGAACTGGGGGTGGACTGGGTAGCCATCAGCTTCGTTCGCAGCCGCGACGACCTGCTCCTGGCGCGTCACTACCTGAACCGCCTGGGCCACAAGGCCAAGCTGATGGCCAAGATCGAGAAGCCGAGCGCGGTGCAGCGCTTCGACGACATTCTCGAGGAGGCCGACGGCATCATGGTGGCCCGCGGCGACCTGGGGGTGGAGATGGCGCCGGAGGAGGTGCCGGTGGTGCAAAAGCGCCTCATCCGCCGTACCCGCGCCGCCGGCAAGCCGGTGATCACCGCCACCCAGATGTTGGAGTCGATGATCAAGCAGCCGGTGCCGACCCGCGCCGAGGCTTCCGACGTAGCCAACGCCATCTTCGACGGCACCGACGCGGTCATGCTCTCGGCGGAAACCGCGGTCGGCTCCTATCCGGTCGAGGCGGTGGCGATGATGACCCGGGTAGCCAATGTGGTCGAGGCTTCGCCGGAATACCGTCGCGCCCTGCGCATTTCCCGCCCCGAGCCGGAGCACAACACCCAAGACGCCATCGCCCTGGCGGCCACCGAGGTGGCCGAAGCCTTGCCGGCGCGGGTGATCGTGGTCTTTACCGCCGGCGGCTCGACGCTGTGGCGGGTGGCCCGCTACCGGCCCGACGTGCCGATTTTGGCGCTGACCCCCAACGAGCGCGTGCGCCAGCAACTAATACTCGCCTCGGGAGCCTGCGTTGCCCTGGCGCCCGACCCGACCAGTACCGACGAGATGGTGGCCGAAGCCGTCGAGCTGGTCAAACAACTCAAGCTGGCCGAGCCCGGCGACCGGATCGTCATCACCGCCGGCGTGCCCTTTGGGGTGCGCGGCTCGACCAATATGGTCTGGGTGGAGCAAGTCAAGTAGCGGAAGTGGCGAAGGTCGTCTACGAAAAGAAACGGGGGGCGGGGGGTGTTCCCGCCCCCGAACTCTTGCGGCTGGCGGCGGAAGCGTTGTTGGGGCTGGACGAAGAAGTAGCCGCCAAGAGCCCGCTGGCGAGCGAAGAAGAGCTGCTGGCTGCGGCCTTGGAGGAGGCGGCCCAGCGGCTCGAGCCGGAGGCGGGTTTGAACGGTGCCGAGCTCCTGCGGCGGCTGCGGGAGGCCGGCTGGCTGCAAGAGCCCGGGCGGGGCGGTTTTGCCGCCGCGCCGGAACTGTTGCGGGCGCTGGAGCTGCGAGCGCTAAAAAGACTGCTCCTACCGCCGCCGGCGCGAGCTGCGGGGCCCTGGCCGCAGCCTGGACGGCGCGGCCCGCACGAGCCGCACGGCGCGGCCGTTCCCTGGCGTTGGGGCGAGCCGCTGCGTCTCGACGCCGCCGCCACCCTGCAAGCGGCGCTGCCGCGCCCGCCGGCCGAGCTGCATCCGGCTGACCTGCGCGTGCGCGAGGGGGAGGGCGGCCGCCGGCTGGCGGTGGCGCTACTTTTGGACTGCTCGCACTCGATGGTCCTCTACGGTGCCGACCGCTTCGGGCCCGCCAAACGAACCGCGCTGGCGCTGGCGCACTGGGTGCGCGCCGGCGGCGGGGAGAACCAGGCGTTTTGCATCCACGACGAAGCCGAGGAAATAGCCGCGGCGCGCCTGCCCTTCGTGCGGGTCCAGCCCTCGCACACCAACACCGCCGCCGGTCTGGCGCGGGCACGGGAGTGGTTGCGCCGCCGCAGCGCCGCCGAGCGGGTGGCGGTGCTGATTACCGACGGCCGCCCCACCGCGGTAACCGCGGACGACGGCCGGATTTACAAGAACGCCTGGGGCGACGATCCGCTGATCCGCGAAAAGACCCTCGCCGCGGCGGTGCGGCTGCGAAAGACGGGCGTTCACCTGCAGCTCTATCTGCTGGGTGGGGAGGCGCAGGCGCGCGCATTCAGCGCCGAGTTGGTGCGCCGGGCCCACGGGGTGATGGTCGAGACCGACCCCGAACGGCTGGGCTGGCGGGTGCTGCTCGACCTGCAGCGGCTAAACTGAGGTATGGCGCTAGGGGGCTGGCGTTTGGCGGCTTTCATCGAGGCGTTTTCGCGGCGGATGCGCCCGCGGGCGTCGCGCGAGCGGCCGGCCCGCTTCATCCGCTACGATGAGCCGCGTCTGGAGCTCGACTTGGAGGGCTCTTACTACTTGGCTCGGGGCAGCCGCGGGCCGGTTTTGCTGCCGTACGACTCTTACCTGGAACAGGTCGAAGAACTTTTGTCGATTTGCACACGTTATCCCGCTGACGAGTACTAAACTAATGGGGCTATGAAGAACCTCTTAGCGCTTCGCGACGCGCACTGGGACGCGTGGAAACAGCTGCTCAAGCACCCTTTTCTCAACAAGCTTGCCAGCGGAGAGGTTTCCGAGCGGAGCACCTACGCCTGGATGGAACAGAATTTTCGCTTCGTGGAGGGGCTGCTCGATTTCCAGGCGCGCCTACTTCCCCAGGCTCCCCGCCAGCACCGCCTGGTGCTGGCCCACGGTTTGGTAGGCATCGTCGAAGACCTCGACTGGATGGAGATCCAGCCCATAAACCCCAACGCCCCCGCCCACCCGGCGCGCGAGCGCTACCTGGCCTTTTTACGGATGCTCAGCCAGGAGTCTTACGTTATCGGGGTGGTCAGCCTCTGGGCCATCAACCGCGCCTTTCACGATGCCTGGGCCGCGGCCGCGCCGCAGGAACCGACGTTCCGCGACCTGGTGGACCACTGGATGACGCCCGAGTTCCAGGCCTACATGCACGACCTGGGCGAGATCGCCGAGGAGGCCTGGTTGCGAGCTAGCGACGACGAACGCGAACGCATCCACGCTTTGGTGGAGGAGATAATCCGCCTCGAGTGGGGGGTCTGGGACATGACCCAGTACTTTTCTTCCCAATACAGGTAAAAACCGCGCGGCGGCCGCGCTTTGCCCCGAGAAAGAGCCCGTCGTCAGCTTGCCGGCTCGAGCTCCACTACCACCCGCGCCTGCACGTGGTCCCGGGCCAGCCCCTCACTGGTCTTGAAGGCCACGTTCACGTCGGCCGGCTCGAGGCCGCAAAGCTCGGCCAGCCGGCGCCGCATCGCCTCGCGGTAGGGGGCCAGCTTGGGGCGGTCGAGGGTAATCACCGCCCGCACTTGGCGCAGCCGCCCGCAGCGGGGGCGCTCGCAGCGCAGCGGGTGCGCGCCCACCAGCTCCAGCACCCGTTCCAATAAGTCCGCGCCCGCCAGCCCCGCCCAGCGGGGGTCCGAATCCGGAAAGATCTCGCCGATGTCGCCCCCGCCCACCGCGCTCAAGACCGCGTCGGCGAGCGCGTGCAACAGAGCGTCACCGTCGGAGTGGGCCACCGCCCCCCGGTCCGAGGCGATCTCCACCCCTCCCAGCACCAGCCGCCGCCCCTCTTCCAGCCGGTGCGCGTCCTCGCCGTAGCCGATCAGCATAGCCTTCATTCTAGCTCTTCCGGGCTTGCGCCACAGAGCGGTTTAGATAGCATATGAGTAGGAGGTAACGACGATGAAAAGAGGGTTTTTGGTAATTGGTTTAATCGTTGCGCTCCTA
>JALVWZ010000418.1 GCA_027023115.1 Thermaceae bacterium | reverse complement strand
GGGCTGCAGCCAACCGCGGCCAGGGTGGCGGCGGTTAAGGGAACGTCTAGGTCGCCGCGCAGCTCGCCAGACGCGATGCCGCTCTGCACGAAGCGCTCGAGGATGCCCTGATAGTGCTGATGCAGCCCGGTCAGCCAGGCGCGTTGTCCTTCGGGATCAGCCTCGCGCGCTACCGCCGCCCAAAGGCCGCGCCACTCGTCTACGAAGGCGAGGCGCCTTTCCAGCAGCTTTTGCAAGCGCTCGCCGAAGGGCCGGTCGAGTTCGGTTATGGCGGCGGCATCATTGTAAAAGCGCATGGTGTGGTGTTCTATTAGCGCCTTTAGCAGATCCTGCTTGTGCTCAAAGTAGAGGTAGACGGTGCCTTTACCCACCTCGGCGCGCTTGGCCACCTCTTCCACTTTGAGCCCGGAAAGACCACGCTCACGGAGCACCCGGATCGTGGCTTCGAGGATGGCGGTGCGCTTGTCGGTCACGTTCCGGGCTTCGGTGGTCACGCCCTTTAGAATAGCATAGCTACACGGATTATGCATGAGAAACGGGTGTAAAACCGTATAATATTGCAGCATAAAAAGCGACGTATGCAGTAGCCGCACTAGTCAGATTAGGCACCACGCTCAACTTATAAGAAACGGCGAGACCGCAGCTCGTGGTTTGCGATTCGTGGCATGTAGTGCGTTTTACCCCGTCGTAGGGGCGGACCCGTGTGTCCATGCTATGAGTACGTGGTACGTGGTACGTAGTGCGTGGTGAAGGGTGGCAGGATGACCCGTAACTCGTGGCGAACGGGACGACCGCGACAGAGTCTTGGCGGTTTGTGCGGCATGGGCCCCGAATCTCGGCTGGCTGGGCCGGCCTCGTCCGGGGAATCGAGAAAACCAGCTTGTGGCCTGTAGCTTGTGGCTTGTAGTTGCGTTTCATCACTTGTGGTTCGTGGTTTCAAGACGACTCGACGCCTGCGGCTCACGTTTTGTAACAAAGCAAATCTCCCTTCCCTTCGGGGAGGGCCGGGGTGGGGTTTTTGAAACTGGCTCGTAGCTTGTGGCCCGCAGCTCGTGACCTTTGGAAACCCCCGCATTGCGTCGTCTAACGCGCCCTAGAAAGCAGCCTACCCACCTCCTGCATCCCACTCCCCACCAACCATCCAACAACCCCCTCCGGCCTGCGGCCACCTCCCCCGGTGGGGGAGGTAAAAGGATTCGCGGCCCGTAACTCGCGGCCCGCGGTTTGAGGCTTGTGGTTTGTAGCCGACAAAACGCCGCCTTCGCCTACAAAAGAGAAGAGCGCGGCAGGCCGCGCTCAGAGTCTTACAAAACAGCCAATCAGGACGAAACAGCAGTTCAGGCGCCGAACTTCTGCAGTTTGCCTGCGTGGGCCAGCAAGAGTGGTAGCACGTTGGTGCCGTGCAGGTCGCCCAGGGCACCCTTGGCCGCTTCGTCTTCGGTAAAGCGGGTAGCGGCGTCGTTGCGCAGGTAGGGTCCGTAGAGCAGGAAGGGCACCGGGTGCCAGGAGTGGGCCTTCATTACGCTGGGAGTGGAGTGGTCGCCGGTAATGGCTATTACGTCGGGCTCCAGCGCCAGCAATTCGGGCAGCAGTTCGTCGAAGAGCTCGATCTTGTGGACCTTTTCGTCAAAGTTGCCGTCTTCGCCGGTGGAGTCGGTCTTCTTGAAGTGCAGGTAGAAATAGTCGAAGGCGCTCCAGTTGTTCTTGATGGCCGCCAGTTTGCCGCGGGGGGCGTCGGGGTCGTCGCCTATCTCCACGTCCAGCGGGGTCATGCCAACCAGCGAGGCGACGCCGCGGTACATCGGGTAGCTGGCGATAGCCGCCGGCGTCAGGCCGGTTATCTCGCCCAGGGTGGGCCAGACCGGCCGCTTGGAAACGCCACGCAGTAGAACGCCGTTTATTTTCGGTTCGTCTGCTAGAACCTGGCGGGCCAGGGCGCTGAACTTGTTGAGGATGTCGGCGGTCTTGGCGCTGGCTTCGTCGCTCTCGTCGTGCGGGCGGGCTTCCAGCGGTGGAACGCCGGTCTTTTGCGGGTCGGTGTCGTGCACTCGCGCCCCCAGGCCGGCCCCGCGCAGGACCAGCACGAAGCGGTGTTCGGACTCGGTGTGGAGCTCTACCTTTACGCCGTCTATTTCTTTGATGTGCTCGCGCAGCTTGGCCAGCACACGGCGGTTTTCGTCGGTAGAGGGGCGGCCGGCGCGCCGGTCGGCCACGGTGCCGTCGGGGTTAAGGGTGGCGAAGTTGCCACGCACGGCAACGTCGTCGGGACCCAGGTCAACACCCAGGCCCAGCGCCGAGAGGACGCCGCGCCCCACTTCGTAAATTAGGGGGTCGTAACCAAAGAGGCTCAGGTGGCCTGGTCCGGAACCGGGGGCGAAGCCCGGATAGACCATGGTCAGGCGGCCCAGGTTGGCTTTTCGGGCCAGTGCGTCGAGGTTGGGGGTGCGGGCGGCGGCCAGTTCGGTGGGGCCGCCGGGCTCGCGCGGCAGGCCGCCAACGCCGTCGAGGACTACGAAGAGGATCTTGCTGGGTGTGCGCCGGCTAAGTTCTTTGAGATGCGGAAGGATGTCCATGCCCTCATTGTAGCGCCGTTCATGGGGAAAACCAAAGGGCGGGTTTAGAAATAAGGCTGGGCTAGTAAGCAATATGCTTGACAATGTCAATATCAATCATTATGCTATTAGATGCGAAAGGGGGCGGATAAGATGCTGGCCGAATGGCTCGATAAGCTCAATGCGTCGCAAAAAGAACATCTTCTGGCGGTCTTGCAGGAGCGCTACGCCGACGAGCTGCGCGACGCCGAATTGGCCGAGCGCGCCGCCAGGGAGCTGCGTTACGAGCAGCTGCGCGAGGTGCTGAGGCGGATAGCCACGCGCGAGCGGCGCCATGCTGAACTTTTGAAGCAGAAGATAGTTTCGCTCGGCGGCACGCCCCCGCCCGCACCCCAGCTCCCCGAGGAGCAGACCTGGCAGGAGGTGCTCGAGGCCTTCGAGTCGGAAAAGGCCGACTTGGTTAGCTACATCGAGAATGCCTACGGCGTTTCCGACCCCGAGGTCAGAGAGCTCTTCCGCCGCATCCACGACGAAGAGGAACAGAACTACCGCGACCTGCTGGAAGTGATCACCAAGCTCGACCCATATCAGGCGGGCGCATAGGAGGCTGGCATGATTTCGCGGGAAGACGTGCGACGCCTCAAGGAAGAAATTGCCTTCCACCCCGGGCCCATGCTCTCGCTCTACGTGGCGACCAACCCGGCCGACCCCAACGTGACCGAGTTCGCGGGTGGATCCAAGAACAAGCCCTACGTGATTCGCGCCAAGGACACCATGAAGAGCCTGGGGGTGCCCGCCGAGCTGCAAAAGCGCGTACTCGACCGCCTAGAGCACGACGTGGTTCGCGGGCGCACCAGAGCTCTTTTTGCCAGCGCGGACGATATGGACGTTTTTGACCTAAACGTGGACCTGCCGGTGGTCAAGCTGGCCTACGGCGAGCTCGAAGCCCGCTGGGGCGAACCTTACGTGCTGCCCTTGCTGTTGGCGCTCGACGAGTACGAGCGCTACGCAGTGGTGCTCCTCGACGAAGAGCGTTGGCGGCTCTTCGAGGTCTACCTGGGCGAGGCGCGCGAGCTGGCCGACGCCTTCCGCGCGGTTGACCCCGGCGCGTGGCGGCAACTGGCGGAGGCCAAGCCGGCCACTCCGGTTGGCGTGGCGGCGCGCGGCGGCGGCGGGCGCGACCGCTTCGACCGCCGCATGCTCGCCTGGACCCACCGCTTCTACCGGCAGCTGGCCGCCGAAACCGCCCGCCGGCTCGAGCAGATGGGAGCGGAGCGCCTGATCCTGATGGGCGTTCCCGAAGAAACCCGCTACTTTGCCGAGCTCCTGCCCAAGGCCGTCCGCGAGCGGGTGGTGGCGCGCCTGCCGCTGCCGGCCCGCGGCAGCAAGGTGACCGCGGCGGAGGTTCTGGCCGAGGTGGAAGATGCCCTCGAGCAGGTGGAGCGTGCCGAGGAAGCCAAGCTGCTGGAGCGCGTTCGCGAGGAGGGAGTTTGGGGAGTCGAGCAGGTTCTGGAGGACCTGCAACTGGGCCGCGTCTACGTGCTGGTAATGCCCTGGCGACCCGAGGGTGAGGTTTGGGTCTGCCCCGATACCGGCTACGCCTCGCTGGACGAGGCCAAGGTTCGAGCCGTTTGCACGGAGGAGCCCCGGCGCGCCGACCTGGCCGCCACCTTGGTGGACTTGGCCGGCCTTTTTGGGGCGAGGGTGGAGTTCGTTAGAGGAGACAACGCGAACCGCTTGAACGAGGAGTTTGGCGGTCTCGCGGGGCTCAAACGCTGGTAAGAGAAAGGCTTTGGAGGTGCAAGAATGATGCGTTGGGATCCTTTCAAGGAAATCGAAGAACTGCAGGAGCGCCTGGGGCGCGGAATGGGTTATGGCATGGGCCGCGGCGGCCGCGGCGATCAAACGCTGGCGCCGCTGGTGGACGTTTGGGAAGACGAGGAGGGGCTGCACCTGGCAGTTTACCTGCCCGGGATAGACCCCGATAAGGTCGAGGTGACCGCCGAAGAAGAGACCCTGACGGTCAAGGCCGAACGGCCCTTCGAGAAGCAAGAAAACGTGGCTTACCACCGCGTCGAGGGGCCTTACGGCGTCTTCGTGCGCAGCTTCTCGATTCCTGCGGTCTACGACCTCAGCAAGGTGGCCGCCAAGTTCAAGAACGGCGTGCTCTACCTGACCGTACCGCGGGCCGAAGAGACCAAGCCGCGCAAGATCCAGGTAGAGGTGGAGTCGTAGGCATAAGGTACCGGCGGGGCCGGCGCGCCGGCCCCCCAACCACGGGAGGTGGTGCGCAATGATCATGGCGGTTAGCGAGTTCGAGCGACTCTTCCGCGAGGCGGCCTCGCTGGATGTGGACAAGAACGACCTGAAGCGGCTTTCCAACTTTCTCGGCAAGAAGATCTACGACCTGCTGGTGGTTGCCGAGCGCAACGCCAAGTACAACGGACGCGACGTAATCTTCGAGCCCGACGTACCGGTAACCAAGGGCTTGCAGGAAACGGTGCGCGAGTTCGAGAGCATGGACGTGGCGCTCAAGCTGGAGCCGGTGCTCGACCACCTGGCCGGCCTGCCGCCTTTGGACTTGGAGGTTAGCGAGGACGTGCGCAAGCTGCTGCCCAAGCTGGCCGGGGCGCTGGTGGTGGCCGCGGCGCGGGTACTGAAGGCGCTCGAGCCCGGCCTCAAGAACCCGCAGACCGAGCACTGGGAGCGGTTGGAAACGGTCTTCGACCAGCTGATCTAGCAAAGGCCCGGGCCCCCGGCGGGGGCCCGGTTGCCCTTGCCCCCGGCTGGCGGGATTGCTACCATAAGAAACCGGACGCGGGCCCTTAGCTCAGTTGGTCAGAGCAGTCGGCTCATAACCGATCGGTCGCAGGTTCAAGTCCTGCAGGGCCCACCAAAAAGCCCCCGCCAGGGGGCTTTTTCTTAGTTTCCGGGCGCTTGCGGCGCGGGGCGGCGGAGCGGTTCTGGCAATGCTTTGGCGAACGGCTTCGCGATGGGCTGCTAGCTGTAGAGTTCGAACACGTTATTCACGCCCCTCCCACCGCCACGTACATCTTCCCTCGTCACCCCAGCGAAAGCTGGGGTCCAGGGACCGTCTCAGGAGTCACGCTTGGGGACTATGTCGTCGCTATCGTTTCTTACGGTGTCCACGATAGGCGGAGAGTGCTCCGGTCTGGACTGGCTAGTGCGAGCCAAAGGCTCGCTTGGCTGGAATGACGAGCTGCAGTTTGGCTTGGAGTTAACGAAACACCGGCCTGCCTGCTGCCTGCAACCCACACCCACCTCCCCGACGAACAACCCCCCTCCGGCCTGCGGCCACCTCCCCCGCTGGGGGAGGCAATACGAGCAAGCGATTTGTGGTGAGCGGACTGTGGAAACACCACCATACGTTGTCTCGTGCACTTCAAATGCAACCTACCCACCTCCCACCTCCCATTTCCTACC
>JALVWZ010000417.1 GCA_027023115.1 Thermaceae bacterium | reverse complement strand
CCGACGAACACGGTCTTGCTGCCAAAGAAGGAAGAAACGAAGAACGACCCCCACACGCTCTCGGCGAAGGGAACGATAAGGAAGACGAAGATTACCAGCAGCGAGGGCAGGACGAGCAGGTAGGGAAGGATGGGATGGCCGGGAAAGCGCTCCTCGATCATGGCGCTCCTTTCAGGCTCGGCGAAGAGGCGTGCGGGGCCGCCGGCCCCGCACGCAAGGGAGGCCTAGTGCAGCTTGTTGTACTGCGCCAGTAGCTGGTTGGCCTTGGCCGCGGCCTCGTCCAGGGCCTGCTTGGGCGTGGCCGCTCCCGAGACCGCCTTCTCGATGGCGGCCCGCTCGATCTCGCGAATCTGCACGAAGGGGCCAAGGCGGACGCCGGTGGCCGCCGGGGTGTCGCGACGGCCGGAGAGGATCTGCAAGAAGGCGGTCAGGTAGTTCTGGTCCTTGCTGAACCAGCCTTCGTTGAGCAGCTCCTGCACGGCGTTGTTGACGGTGGGGAAGTAGCCGGTGCCCTTGTGCCACTGGACGGCGGTATCCTCGCGGGCGAGGAACTTGAGGAACTCCCAGACCGCCGCCAGCTCTTCCTTGCTCTGACCCTTGGTGACCCAGAGGCTGCCGCCGCCGATTACCGAGTTACCGCGCGGGTAGCCCTCGAAGCGGGGCAGGAAGGTGGTGCCCACCTTGAAGTTGGCGCCCTTCTCGATGCCCGCCAGCGACGAGGTGGACTGGATCAACATGGCGATCTGGCCGGAAACGAAGGCGGTGTTGGCCGAGTACTCGGGACCGCCGTAGAGGAACACGCCCTCCTTGGCCAGTCGCGCCCAGGTATCGAGCACCATCTGCCCGAAGGGGCCGTTGAAGAGCACCTTTTGGGCGCGCCCGTTGCGGCCGTTGTCGTGGTCGGCGAAGAGCTGGTTGTGGTAGGCGAACATCTGCTCGAAGATCCAGCCGGGCCAGCCGAAGGAGAGGGCGTGCTTGACGGCGCCGCTGGCGATCAGCTTTTTGCCGTACTCCTCCACTTCCTTCCAGGTGCGCGGTGGCTTGTTGGGGTCGAGCCCGGCCTTCTTGAAGAGGTCTTTGTTGTAGTAGAGCATGGCGGTGGAGGAGTTGAAGGGCATCGACCAGAGGTTGCCGTTAGTCGAGTAGTAGTTGGTGATGGGAATCACGTACTGCGCCCAGTCCCACTTTTGGCCGAGCATGCCGGGGATCTTGTACACCGGCACGATCGCGCCGCTGTCGAGCATGGTCTGCGTGCCAACCTCGTAGACCTGAACCAGGTTGGGCGCGGTGCCGGTGCGGTAAGCGGCCACGTACTTGGTCAGCGTCTCGGCGTACTTGCCGGTGTAGAGGGCGTTCAGCTTAATGTTGGGGTGGGTTTCGTTGAACTCGTTGACTATCGCCTCGACCACCTTCAGCCGCGAACCGCTCATCGCGTGCCACCAAGTGATCTCCACCTTCTTGGCCAGGGCCGTGCCGAAAAGCGTTAGCGCCAGCAGGGCCGCCAGCCCGATGCGAATGCCTTTTTTCATCTACTTCCTCCTTTGCCTTTTCCTGCCGCCTTGAGCCTATTTACCGTCGCCTCCCTTTTCACCTCCCTCGGCCAGCAAGAGTTCGACCCCGGCCTCCGCAAAGGCCGCCGCCAAGTCGCCTTCGGGCGGGCGGTCGGTTACCACCAAGTCCACTTCTTCGAGGGTGGCGGCGCGGGCGTGGGTGACCACTCCGAACTTGCTGTGGTCGGCCAGCACCGCCGCCCGCCGCGAACGGCGGACCACCTCGGCGATCACCTCGGCCTCTTCCAGCGAGGGCAGGGTGTAGCCGTGCTCCAGCGAAACGCCGTTGACGCCAAAGAAGGCGGCGTCGAAAAATACCCCTTCCAGGCCGCGGCGCGCCAGGCCGCCGACCATCCCGTAGGAAACGCCGCGCAGGTAGCCGCCCACCACGTAGACCTCCACCCCCTCGTGGTCCAGCAACGCGCCGGCGTGGTTGAGAGCGTTGGTGAAAACCACCAGGCGCTCGAGGCGGGGCAGGTTGCGAATGAGTTGCATGGTGGTGGTGCCGTTACCGATGAAGACCACCATGCCGTCGCCGAGGCGCTGGGCTGCTGCGCGGCCTATTCTGGATTTTTCTGCGGTATGTTGCGATTCTTTGTCACGGTAGGAGGGCTCGCGCAGAATCGGTTCGTTGGACACCGCTCCGCCGTGGGTGCGCTTCAGCTCGCCGCCGGCGGCAAGCGCGTTAAGGTCGTTGCGGATCGTCATTGGCGAAACCCCGAAGAGCCCCGCCAGCTCCGACGTGCGCACTTCTCCCCAGGTGCGCAGCCGCTCCAGAATCAAGCGTCTACGTTGCTCGGTAAGAGGCGCTTCGCGCCTGTTCTTGCGATTCATAGCAAACCCTTGCGTTTTTCTTCTACCCGATTGTAGCACTACCGGTACACTTGCGCAAAGGCGTCTGGAACGGCATTTGTGAATAGTTGTACATAGGCCGGCCGGCGCCCCTCAGCAACCGGCGCTCACGAGCCCTGTTCGTGGTTCTTCCAGCAGGCGCCGCCGCGCCAGTTGCAGGTACTCCTCCACCAGCTCCACGCCGACGCTGTCGCGCCCCCAGCGCAGCGCGGCGAGGTTGGTGGTGCCGCTGCCGGCGAAGGGGTCGAGTACGGTATCGCCAACGAAGCTGAACATGCGGACGAGGCGCTCGGCCAGGGCGAGCGGGTAGGGCGCCGGATGCTCCCCGGCGGCGGCGTTGAAAAAAACGAGACACTCACTAGACCCGCTTGTCTTGCTACAGCAAATCAATATTCCGGCGATCGCCAAAACTCGACTACACGCCTAGCAGATAGCCCTTGTGCAGACAAACACCGACCGTACGATTCGGAGCAAAGGTCTGAAAACTGCAAATCAAACCATCGAAAATATCGTCGGATTAAGCCTCAGAGTTGGGACACGGTATCCTGTAGTTATGATATATGACCCTGGAGCTATCGATAAGAAGTTTCGAGAGGCCCTTATTGAGTTTTGGACTCTACGTGCCGCCGCCAAAGAAAAAGGGAAGGATAAAACTGGTCGAGGAGAAGCGGTTTCTGGTCAGCACTTAGACCCGCTTATTCACCTGTTGGAGGAGGTCATTCGAGAATCGGGCCTCCAAGATGCTCATTTTTACACTAATCGCCGTGCAGGACTACCGGGTTTCTATCGCCCAAGTAAGCAGTGGGATCTGGTTGTCGTATACAAAGGCAAGCTCGCAATAATCGTGGAATTGAAATCCCAGGTTGGTTCATACGGCAACAACTTCAATAACCGCGTAGAAGAAGCCCTAGGGTCGGCTTTGGATTTGCAAAGTGCATTGATGGAGGGTGTGTTGAAAGATTTCACACCAAGTGGAGGATATCATGCGCCATTCAGGGGCTGGTTAATGGTTCTGGCAGAGGAAGAGGAATCAATCAGGCGGGGTGTTGCACCCAACGCGGTATTCCCTGTTGACGGCGTATTCCTCGACAGCGGCAAACTTGTCTCCTACGCCGACCGTTATCGCATATTTGCTTCTCGGCTAGTTCAAAGCAAGCAATACGACGCCGCAGCTATTGTTACCGTGAAGAGAGGCGCTGGGGAGCATAAGGGTTATGGCTTGGATAGTTTTTGGAGGGAGCTAGCGTTCTTCTCTGCAAAGCTGGCCTCAACTTGAGTCCCTGGCTCTTCAAGTAGCCTCGCCTTGGCATATTGGAAGTAGGTATTTATTAGTTCTATACCTATGCTGTTGCGTCCCCAGCGTAGCGCTGCGAGATTTGTAGTGCCTGTGCCCATGAAAGGGTCTATCACGGTATCCCCGATGAAGCTATACATACGAACTAATCTTTCGATCAACTTCAGCGGGAAAGGCGCTGGGTGCATTTTCGTGGAGGCGCCGTTCAAAGTCCATATCTGGTTAAACCAAGCACGATGCTCAGTTTCGGGGATTATTGACCCCAACCTTTGTATTATTGTAGGACTGCGGTAACCGCCTGGTTTGCGAAAAAGCAAGATATATTCTATATCATTCTTAATGATAGCACCCGGCTCATACGGCTTTCCGTAAAACCCGCCTCCCCCCGCCTCGAAGCGCGCATTGGCGATCTTGTGCCAAATGATCGGGGCAAGGTTGTCGTATCCGAGTTTGCGAGCGTGTTCTTGAATTGACGAGTGGAGAGGAAACACTACATGACGTTTGAACAAGGGGTTTTTTCTTGGAATGTTGACGTCGCCAACAACCACAATTAACCTTCCCCCGGGTACGAGAATGCGCAAGACCTCCTTCCATACCTTGTCTAATTCGTTCAAAAATACCTCGTATCCGCGGATAGCGCCGAGCTGGTTGGGGTCGTCTTCGTACTCCTTGAGTGTCCAGTAGGGAGGCGATGTAACTGCTAGATGCACAGAATCGTTAGGCAGCGTGGCTAAACGTTCTCGGCTATCGCCAAGTAGTAGCTGGTGTTGACTCGGCTGATCTTGTGCAAATGCAAGTAAGCGATTAACCAAAGTTTTGTTCTTGGCTATGGAGGGTATAGCGCGTTGGCCCAGCTCTTTGTAAGTCTCTAGCGCTTCAATGGGTACATCGTGTGCAATTGGAAAAATGCGCTTTACTAGTATGTCCCCGGCTGCCCTCATTGCTCGAGTATACCCATTGATCACCTTATCGGTTATTGCCACGAGATGATTTGCAATATAGAGTTGCGCCAGCGGGCGTAGTTGGCCGCCAGCGCCGGGTTGGAGCGGGGCTCGAAGGCGTCGGGCGCGCCGCCGGCGTCCCAGTCCGCGGGCCGGCCCGCCAGCAAAAAGGCCGTGCCTCGGGCGGTGGCCTCCACCTCGGCGGGGCGCAGCACCGGCACTCCGGCCAAATCCGCTAGCCGCTGCGCTAGCCCGTTCAGGTTGGCCAGGCCGCCGGTCAGGCGGATGCGTTCGGGCGGTGGCAGATAGCGGGCCTGCTCCTCCAAGTTGACCACCAGCATGAAGACGATGCTCTCCACGACGGCCACGGCAAGCTCGGCCAGGCTGCCCCGCCCCTCGAAGCGTACCGGGAAGTTGGCCGCCCAAAAGGGCGAGCCGAGGCCGGAGACGCCGTTCAAGAAGAGCGCCGGCGCGGCGGGCACCGCGTCCAGCCAGGCGGGCAGGCGCTCGTTCAGGTCGTCCACCCCGTACTCCCGGGCGAACCAGGCCAATGCCGAGCCGGCGCCGTTGACAGTGCCCTCGAGGGCGTACTCGGGGGCGCCTTTGCCGTGGTGTAGCACCCCGCTTAGCAGCCGCTGCGATCGCACCAGCCGTTCGCCGGTGGCCCTGAGCACGAAGGCGCCGGTGCCGGCGTTGACGTAGGCCGTTTGGCCGTCCACCTCGCCGTAGGCAAAGAGGGCGGCGTTCTGATCGCCGGTTACCAGCGCCAGCGGCGTAGCGGGGGCCGCCGCCAGCGCGCCGTAGCCCCAAACGTTGGGCACCACCGGCGGCAGCGGCCCTTTCGGCAGGCCAAAGAGCGCCAGCAGGTCGTCGTCCCAGTCGCGCGTCTTCAGCGCCACCAGCTGGGTGCGGCTGGCGTTCACCACGTCGGCCCCGCGCGCCGGCCCGCCGGCGAGCCGGCCCGCCAGCCAGGCGGCCATCGGCCCGAAGCCCAGGCGCCCTTCTTCGTGGGCCCGCCCGACATCGGGCAGATTGTCCAGGCACCAACGCAACTTGCTGGCGCCGTAGTGGGGCGTGAGGAAGAGTCCGGTGCGTTCGTGGATCAGCCGTTCGTGGGGGCGCAGCTCTTCCACCGCCCGCCAGGCGCGGCGGTCTTGCCAGCTGAGCACCGGCCCCAGCGGCGCGCCGCTTTCGCGGTCCCAGCAGGCCACGTTGGAGCGCTGCGTGGCCAGCCCCGCCGCCCGCAAGGCGGGCGCGCCCTCCAGCGCCGCCGCCACCGCGCCGGCAATCGAGCTCCAGAGCTCCGCCGCGTCGTACTCGGCGCGGGTCGGGTCGGGCCGGCGGGCGCGAATCTCGCGCTCGCC
>JALVWZ010000416.1 GCA_027023115.1 Thermaceae bacterium | reverse complement strand
GACTACTACAACCGACAAAGGCCTCACCGCTCCCTGAACGGCCTGGCTCCCTTGGAGTTCCTGGCTATGATGCAAGGGGAGTCGGTCCCCGAGGGTGGGGAGTCTCAGATGTAGTGGCCAATTACACTACCTGGAACAGGTAGGCGCTCACCGCGTAAACTGGCTGGCCATCGGCGGCGCGGCCGGCGGTTGGGCGCGGGCGGTCTTTCCGGATCTGAATGCAGACGAGGCCGTCGAAAGGCTCTGGCAGGCCATCTTCGCGACGGTGCGACTGGACGAGCCCGACCCGGCCGCCGCCTGGAAAGAGCACCTGCGGCTGCTGGAAGAAAGGGCCGCGGCGCTAAACCGCGAGCACTTCAGCGCCCTCGTCTTTCGCGGCCCGGGCACCGACCTGCGCGTCGGCCTGGCGCCGCGCCACGTCTGGAAGAGCGCCGTAGCCGAAGCTCAAAACGGCGTGCGCTTCGTGCCCAACCTGCCTACGGAGGAGGTGTTCACCGCCCCCGACCCGAACCGGGTCGAGGGAGTGGTTAGCAGCACCCGTCCGCTCAACGTCGGCGGCACCCTGGTGGAAGGGATAAGGGCCGAGTTCGCCGCCGGCGAGGCGGTGGGCCTGCAAGCCGAACGCGGCGAGGAGGCGCTAAGGGGCCTGCTGGCCACTGACGCGGGCGCTTTGCGCCTGGGCGAGGTGGCACTGGTGGAGACCCCCAACCCGGTCTACGCCACCGGCTTGCTGTTCAAGAACACCCTCTACGACGAAAACGCCGCCAGCCATATAGCCTTCGGCCGCGCCTACCCCGACACCCTCGGCATCAATAGCGGCGCGGACGACGCACTCATGGCCGCAGGCGGTAACGTCAGCATGGTTCACCTGGACTGGATGATCGGCTCGCCCGAGGTGAGCGTTTGGGGGTTGCGGGAAAGCGGCGAAGAAGTGCCGCTGATGGCGGAGGGGCGCTGGCTCTAAGGGAATTGCAAGCGACGCAAAGTAGAATGGAAGCGTGACGGAGCGGCAGCGACGGCTACTAAACCTGCTGGTGCGGGAATACGTCGAGAGCGGTAAACCGGTGCCCTCGAGCTGGCTGGCTGGTCGCTTGGGAGTCAGCCCGGCTACGGTCCGTTACGACCTGGCCGACCTCGAGGCCGCGGGGCTGGTTTCCAAGCCGCACGCCTCGGCGGGGCGGGTGCCCACCCGGCGCGGCTACCGCCAGTACGCGCTGGCGCAACTGCCGCCCAAGCCGCTGCCCCCCGAAACCCTCTCCCGCCTGGCGCGGGTCATCGCGCACTCGGGAGGCAACTGGCCGCAGCTGGCGGCGCAGATGGCGGCGCGCCTTTCCGGCTACCCGGCGGTCGTGCGCCTGGTGCCGCCACAACGGGCGGAGGTGCTCGAGGTCCACCTCTCCGACCTGGGCGACGGTCGCCTGCTGGCGGTGGCGGTCCTCGGCGGCGGACGGCTGCTGGAGGGCGTTTTCAAATTCAACCTGCCGGCCGAAGAGAGCTTTCTCGACCAGGCGGAGCGCTGGCTGCACGGCCCCTACCCGCTCAGCGAGCTGAGCGAAAAGCGGGCGCCGACGCCGCAGCTGGCCGAGCTGGCCCGGCAGTTGGTGGCGGCTTTTGGCAGTCCTCGCAGCGAGCGCTACGTGGAGGGTCTGGGAGCCATGTTCAATCAACCGGAGGCTCGCGATCCGGAGTTCGTCCGCCGCGCCCTCGACCTGCTCGACTCCCTGCCCGATGAGCCGGTGCTGCCCGCCGGCGGGCTGGACGTTCGCGTTGGCGACGTCGAGGGAATAAGCCTGGTCCAGGCCGGTTTTCGCCATACCGGCCGCGTCGGTGAGCTAACCATGATCGGCCCCATCAGGATGCACTACCGCGAAGCGCTCTCGGTGGCCCACAGCCTCAGCCACGCCCTGGAAGGGAGTTAAGGTGCGCGTTCAGGTTCGCCTCTTCGCCAACTACCGTGAGAAAGCCGGTTTTGCCACGACGAGTTTGGAACTGCCCTCCGGCGCCACCGTGGCCGACGCCAAGGCGGCGCTCGAGGCGGCCCACCCCGCTCTCGACCTTTCCGGCGGCATGGCCGCGGTCAACGAGAACCTGGCCCGCGCCGACGCCGCGCTGGCGGACGGGGACGAGCTGGCCTTCCTGCCGCCGGTATCGGGCGGAGAAGCGGATGATCGGCTCGAGTTGACCGAAAAACCGCTGGAAGAACGCCTGGGCTCCCTCGTCTCCTGGGCTACCCTGCCTCATTGCGGCGCCGTGGTCAGCTTTGCCGGCACCACCCGCACCCCCAACAAGGGCCGCGAGGTCCTGTTCTTGGAGTACGAAGCCTACGGGCCAATGGCCGAAAAGACCCTGGCGCTGATCGCCGCCGAGCTGCGCCAGCGCTGGGAGCTGGGCCGGATAGCCATCGTCCACCGCCTGGGGCGGGTGGACCCGGCCGAAACCTCTCTTTTGATAGTCGTTTCGGCACCGCACCGGCCCGAGGCCTTCGAGGCGGCCCGCTACGCTCTGGAGCGCATCAAGAAGGTGCTGCCGGTCTGGAAGAAGGAGCACCTGGAAGGCGGCGAGGTCTGGGTGGAAGGAGCGGTTGACGAAGACTACCGCTTGTAACCGATAACGGAGCTTGTTTCCTCTATAATGCTTGAGTAAGGAGGCGTATGCCGCAAATAGAACGCCTCGCTATCGAGGCCTTAACCGAGTACGTGTCGCCCAGCGCGGCGCAAAACCTGTTCGATAGAGCCGTCCGGCGCGCCGGCGTCACCCCCGAAACGCTCGACGCCGCCGGCTGGCTGCGCTTCCTGCAGGGTCCGTTGCTGACAGAGTTGCAAACTATACTGCCGGTGCGCGAGCCCACCGGCAAACTGCGCCGTCTCCTGCGGGGCCTCGAGGAGGCCGCCGCGCGACCCGCGCCCACGGCTCAGCCAGCGCCGCAGCGGCACAACCCGCCAACAATCGACACCACCCGTATCGAAATAGACCTGGAGGACCCCGCCGCCCGCGAACGTCTGGCCAGCAGCCTGGCCCGCGAGGACGGCGTGAGCGGCGTGCTGGTGTGGGGCTCTGGTTTCCAGGAGGCCCGCCTGCCGGGAATGGAAGACCTGGCCCCCATCCTGGCGGTGGTCCACAGCCTACTGCAAAAGCAAAAATCGTATAAGATATTCTATAGCGTTTTTCACGAGGGGCAGGTACTCATCCGCCCCATGGGGTCGGCCCTGGTCGCAGTCTTAGCCAAGCGCCAGGCCAATCTCGGCAGGCTGATGCACGTCTTGAACAGCTACGAGGCCAAAGGAGGTCAATCATGAACCACACCCGTTGGATCGGTCTAGTCTTTCTCTTCGCGATCGCCTGGGCGGCGCCGCTGACCCAGCTTTACGATCAGATCGCGCCCAAGCTGGAAACGGCGCGCACCGAGCTCAAGCAGGATCCCGCCGCCAGCTTGCAGGCCATCGACGACGCGCTCAACATTTTCCGCAACGGCGCCGAGAACTTCCCCGAGGCGCTGCGCAAGGGTGTGGTCCAGGCTCTCAGTAACGCCCGCATCGCCATCTCCCGCAAGAGCGAGGCCGACCTGGAGAGCCAGCTTTGGGTAGTGCGCGGCTCCATCGGCAAAATGCTCTACGAGGAGATGTTCAAGGCGGTCTACGAAAAAAAGACCGATCAAGCGCTGGCGCTCCTCGACCGCCTGATCAAGCTGACCGCCCGCACCCCCGACCTCAAGAAAAAGGCCATACCTCTCATCAAGGCCGGCGACGTGGACGGCCTGCGCACCCTCTTCGAACGCGCCTACGCCGAGGCCATCTACAAGACCCTGCAGCTGGCCCGCCAGCGCGAGAAGGTGGCCTCCTCCTTCGCTCTCACCGCCAAGGCCTACGGCCTCTACCTGGTAGTGCAGGATTCGCCTCGCATCAAGAACGTGGCGCAAGACTTCATAGACGCCCTGGCCGCCCTGCAAAAGGGAGACCGCGATACGTTCAATCAAAAGACCGCCACCTTGATGGCGGTGGCTCAGGAGTTCTTCCGCGCCGCCGGTGGGCCGCACGCGGCCAAACCAGCGGTGGCTCCCGCCAAACCGGCGGCCCCAGCTCAAACCGCCGCAAAGCCGGCAACGGCGCCGGCCCCGGCGCCCACCGCGGTCGCGACCAGCAAGCCGCAGCCCGCAGCGCCAGCCCCGGCCCCGGCCAAGCCGGTAGCGCCGGCCGCCAAGGTCGTAGCCAAGCCGCTGGTAAACCCGCTCGAGCAACTCGAGCAGGACGTCGAATTCCTGGTCAAAGACAAGAAAAAGGCCAAGAAGGTGGCCTCGTTGCTGGCCCAGTCTGGTATTCACAGCTTTACCGACTGGAAAAAGAGTCTGATGATGACCCGCGGCCTGGTCGCCACCGCCATTCCTTACACCTCCACCGGCCACCCCCACGAGGCCTGGCGTTACCTTGGTTACGCCCGCAGCCGTTACGTCTACGAGGTAAGCCCGCTGGTCCAGGCTACCGGACCCGCTCTCGATAAGAAGATTATTGGCTACTTCGACCAGTTGATCGGCGGCGTGGGTCTGCGCACCTCCGACGTCAACCTTCTTCTCGGCCTCCTGCTCGACGCCGAAAAACAGGTTTTGGGAGAAAAGTTCTACGCCAAAGGTCCCCTCAACCTGGCCCTTTCCATCGAACGGGCCACGTTCGGCCTGCCGCGCGCCATCTTCTTCATCATCCTCGGCGTGCTGGCCTTCTTCCCCCTCTACCTGCTCTACCTGGCCTTTGGCGGCCGCAACATCTACTGGCGCCTGCTCGGTCTGGCCTTCCTCTTCCTGCTGCTTCCCGCCATCATCGAAGGGCTCGCCTACTTCGGCGACATCATGGCCAAGTACGGCGGCGTCCACGCCCTGCACCGCTTGAGCTCCGCCTCCATCATGCAAAACATCCTGGCGCAAACGGCCTGGAGCATTTTGGTGTTCTTTGTGGTGGTCTTCGCCGCTTGGGGATTGCGCGGCATCGCCATTCAGTTCGGCCTCATCCACGACCGCCGGCAACCGTCCACCACCATGCAGACGGATTCCGGCCCTACCAGCGAGCGCAACCCCACCCTGACCAGCGAAACGATAGTCGAGTGGGACGAAGAGTTCTAACCGGGAGGTAGACCAGCACCGTGGCCTCGCTTCAGCAGCTCCATAGCGCCCTCGAGCCCCATCTGGGCGACCGCACCGAGGCGGTCCTCAAGGAGGGGCTGGCCCGGCTGGGCCTGAGCGGGGGCGAGCTTTCCAGCAAAGACACCGCCAATCTCCTCAAGCGCTTCGTCTACCGCGAGCTGCAGCGCGAAATGGACGCCGGCTCCGCCCGCAAGGTGGTCAAGGAGGTGCTCGCTACCCTGGAGGAGGGCGCCTCTGCTAGCGCGCCCGATCCCAAAGCACGCTTGCAGTCGGCGCTATCGCGTTTTAGCCTCTATTTCGAGTGGCCCGAGGTACAGCGCCTGCGTAGCCTGGCGGCGCTCATCGAGGCCAGCGAAAGCGAGGGGCAGTCTACCGACGACCTCCTGAAAGAGGCCCTGGAACAAATAGAGCTGCTCGACGAAAAACTGCAAAACGCACTGCTAAGGCAGGCGCGCGACATCTCCGACCTGGAAGACGCCCTCGAGCGGGTCAAGAGCATCGGCGGCCCCAAACTGCGGCGGCTGCAGTCGCTGCTCAAGCAGATCAAAGAGGCGCAGGCGGCCGATACCCTGGCCACCGCCGAGGTGGAGCGGGCCCGCAAGCTGGCCGCCGACATGCGCAAGCTGGTCGAGTCTTCGGTGGTGCAGAACCCAACCTTGGTTCCCGAAACCGAACCGCAGTCCGAATACGCGCCGCGCCCCGAAAGCGAACCCATCTCCCTCGACGAAGAACCGGGGGCCGATGATGGTTTCGAATTGCTGATCGACTTCGAGAGCCTGGAGCCAGACGTAGCAGACCGCATTCGCGAAATAGACCTGGCCGAAGAGCGGCGGCGCCTGGAGCGTCTGCGCGAACAATATCCCGCGGTCTGGGACGCCGAAAGCGTAAAAGA
>JALVWZ010000415.1 GCA_027023115.1 Thermaceae bacterium | reverse complement strand
CAGCGCCTGAGCAGCTCTTCCTCGGGCAGCTCGCGGGCCACGTCGTGCAGGAGGCCGGCCAGATAAGCCCGCTCCGGATCGGCTCCGGCGGCCTTGGCTATCTCCCGCGCCAGATCGGCCACCCGCTTAATGTGCTCCCAGCGCCGGGGTGTGACCATGGCTTTTACCTTGGCGCTAATCTGCTCGATAGAGTTGGTGCTTGGCAATGTAGACCTCCACCTCGTAGGGCACCAGATAACGCACCGAGCGGCCGGCCGCGATGCGGCGGCGGATCTCGGTGCTCGAGATGTCGTAGCCTGGTATTTCCAGCGTCAGCACCCGTTCGCGAAAGAAGGGGTCGATCCGCAAGAGGTCGTAGCCGGGGCGGCTGACCGCCACCATCTGGGCCAGCGCCACCAGCGCTTCCGGCTCGCGCCAGCTGGCCAGGTCGCGGTAGGCGTCGCCGCCGGTTATGAAGAACAGTTCGACTGCCGGCCAGAGGCGACGGGCGCGGCGCAGGGTGTTGACGGTAAAGGTGGGGCCGGGATAGTCGAGCTCCAAGCGGCTGCTGCGAAAGCGCGTGTCGGCGGCGGTGGCCAGCACCACCATCTCGTGGCGCGCCTCGGCGGAGGCCACGGGGCGCTTGTGCGGCGGCCGGGCGGCGGTGACGAAGTGGACCTCGTCGAGCTCGAGACGGTCGGCCGACTCGCTGGCGGCCAGCAGGTGCCCCATGTGCACCGGATCGAAGCTGCCGCCAAAGAGCCCTATCCGCATTCAGTCCTCCGGGATGTACTCGAACTCGAGATCGCCGACGCGGACCGTATCGCCGGCGCGAACCCCGCGCGCCTTGAGCGCCTGCTCCAGCCCGGCGCGGCGGAACTCGCCCTGCAACCACTCGGCGGCCTCCCACAGCTCGCCGCGAATGCGGCCCACCAGCCGCTCCAGCTGCGGCGACTCGACTTGAAAAATACCCTCCTCCACCTCTTCCACTCTAAGCCCCGGCACCTCTTCGCGATGCTTGGAGGGCTCCGCCTGCGGCCGCGGGGCCGCCGGCAGTAGCTGGAAGAGAGTCTCCTTTAGGGTTTTTAGACCCTCTCCGCTCAGTGCCGAAACGGGCACCACCGCCAGACCCGCGGCGGCCAGCTCGTGGACCCTGTCCGCCGCCTCCGCGGGCGCGACCAGGTCTATCTTATTGAGCGCCACCAGGGCGGGCCGGCGCAGGAGTTCCGGGTCGTAGGAACCAACCTCGGCGCGCAGCTTGGCGAGCGTCGCCGCCGGCTCCTGGGTCACGTCGAGGACGTAGAGCAGCAGGCGGGTGCGCGAGATGTGGCGCAGAAAGTCGAGCCCCAAACCCTTGCCTGCGGCGGCGCCTTCGATGATGCCGGGAATGTCGGCCATGGTAAAGCGCTCCAGCTCGCCTTCCACCACGCCCAGGTTGGGGCTGAGGGTGGTGAAGGGGTAGTCGGCCACCTTGGGGCGGGCGCGGGTGAGCGCCGCCAGCAGGCTCGACTTGCCGGCGTTGGGGTAACCCACCAGGCCCACGTCGGCGATCAGGCGCAGCTCGAGCCGCAAGCGCCGCTTCTCACCCGGCAGTCCGCCCAGGGCAAAGCGCGGCGCCTGTCGGGTAGCGGTGGCGAAGTGGGCGTTACCAAAGCCGCCCTCGCCGCCCCGGGCGACCAGCGCCACCTGTCCCTCCTCTACCAGGTCGGCAATCAGCTCGCCGCTCTCGGCGTCGTAGACGCGGGTGCCCAGGGGAACCTCGATTATCAGGTCCTCACCGGAGCGGCCGGCCATGTCCTTGCCCTTGCCGTGCTGGCCGCGACCGGCCTTGTAGTGCCGCTTGGAGAGCTTGGCCAGCGAGTCTACGCCGGCGCCGGCTTTCAGGTAGACGCTGCCACCCCGGCCGCCGTCGCCGCCGTCGGGGCCGCCCTTGGGAAGGTATTTTTCCCGGAAAAAACTGACCACACCGTCGCCTCCGTGACCGGCGACGACGGTGATTTCCAGCGTATCGCGAAACATTTTATAGCCCCGGAGCCGGGCTCCGGGCCGGGCTTAGCCCTCGAGCGGGCGGATGGAAACGTAACGCCCCAGGCGACCCTTGTCCTGGAACTCCACCACCCCGTCCACGAGGGCGAAGAGGGTAAAGTCGCGGCCCAGGCCCACGTTCTTGCCGGGCTTGAACTTGGTGCCGCGCTGGCGCACGATGATGTTCCCGGCCTTGACTACCTGACCGCCAAAACGCTTGACGCCCAGGCGCTTCGACTGCGAATCACGCCCGTTCTTGGTGGAACCGAGTCCTTTTTTGTGTGCCATCGTCTACTCCCCGGCCTCTTCGGCTTCGGCCTTCTTCTTGCGCGCCGCCCGCAGGCGGATCTTCTCGACCCGCAGCTCGGTGAACCACTGGCGGTGGCCCTTCTTGCGGCGGTAGTTGGTCTTGGCCTTGAACTTGGCGACGGTGATCTTCTTGCCGCGGCCGCTGCCCAGAACCTCGGCCACGACCTTGGCGCCCTTGACCAGGGGGTTACCCACTTTGACCTTGTCGCCGCCAATCATGAGCACGTCGAACTCCACCTTGTCGCCCGGCTGGGCGTCCAGCTTTTCGACGCGCAGGACCGCGCCCTCTTCGGCACGGTATTGTTTGCCACCGGTCTTGATGATCGCGTACATGAATGCGTCCTCCATAAGGCCAAAAGGCCTGCCGACTTTCCATTGTAGCGGTCGGCGCTTGTTTAATCAAGGCGCGTGGGGCGACCTTGAAAAACCGGGGCCGAAGCCCCGGATTCTGGTGGAGCCGAGGGGATTCGAACCCCTGACCTCCTCAATGCCATTGAGGCGCGCTCCCAACTGCGCCACGGCCCCAAGCAAGGGATAATCTACCCGCGGATGTGTGTTTTGTCAAGGCGGGGCGAGCCTTGGCCCGTACTCGAAGATGCTTTAGGTCTCACTACTATCCGTATAGTAGTGGTAAATACGATAAACTTCTGACAGGAGGAGTCCATTGCACACAATTTTAGGTTCCGGGGGGCCAGTAGCCCAGGCGCTGGTGCCCGAGTTGCTAAAACGCGACTATGCCGTAAGGCTCGTAAGTCGCCACCCCGAGCCCGTGGCCTCATCCACGACTTTGGCAGCCGACCTGACCGACCCGGAGGCTACCGACCGCGCCGTGCAGGGCAGCGATGTCTGCTACCTGACCGTGGGCCTTCCCTACCGCGCCGCGGCGTGGGAACGCGACTGGCCGCGGATCATGGAGAACGTAATTGCCGCCTGCCGTCGCCACGGCGCCCGCTTGGTCTTCTTCGACAACGTTTATATGTACGACCCTGAGCAGCTGGGGCGAATGACAGAGGCCACCCCCGTGCGGCCGGCAAGTCGCAAGGGGAGGGTGCGCGCCCGCGTTGCTCAAACCCTGTTGGACGCCATAGGACGTGGTGAGTTGGAGGCCTTGATCGCGCGCAGCGCCGACTTCTTCGGCCCCGGACGCCCTGCCACCGGCGTGCTCAACTTCCTGGCATTCGAGCCTCTGAGCCGTGGGAAGAAAGCGATCTGGTTCGCCTCGGCCGACCAGCCGCATAACTTCACCTACCTGCCAGACGCCGCCCGCGCGCTTGCGGTGCTGGGCGCGAGCGACGACGCCTACGGCGAGATCTGGCACCTGCCCAGCGACGAGGCGCGCACGGGGAGCGCGTGGGTAGAAGCGGTTTCCCGGTTCCTCGACGTAGAACCGCGGTTGCAGCTCATCACGCCCGTAATGGCGCGTCTTGCGGGGCTGTTCAACCCCCTGGCGCGCGAAAGTGTGGAAATGCTCTACCAGTACGGCCGCCCTTACGTCTTCGACAGCACCAAGATCGCCGAGCGCTTCGGGCTCGAGCCCACCCCCGCCGACGCCGCTTTGGCAGAGGTGGCGCAGCGGGACTACGGAGCGAACTAAGAGAGGAATGTCGGTGGTGTAATAGAGCAGCTTGCTGCCTGCCAGCGGGCTGCCCACACTAGACCACCCATACCGACCCCGCCCAGCCGACCAGGGCGCCCAAGACTGCCGACATCGCGCCGATGGGCAACCAGGCTCCCGGTTCTTCCTTGGTGACCATGACGATCACCGGCAGGGCCAGCAGCTCGGCGGCGATCAGCCCCGTAAGCCAGGGAACAAGACCCCAGTGCAGGTAGGGTATCACCAAGCCAAGCGCCAGCCAGTGGAGGAAGGCCGCAACGTTGTCGCGGGCGCTATTGCCGCGCGCGACCATTGGAGCCAC
The DNA here is from genome assembly GCA_027023115.1 of Thermaceae bacterium. Taxonomy (GTDB): domain Bacteria; phylum Deinococcota; class Deinococci; order Deinococcales; family Marinithermaceae; genus Oceanithermus. The sequence goes on along the minus strand of JALVWZ010000415.1, from coordinate 1,811 downwards.
GTCAATTACGCCAGCCGTCGCGCCAATGAGTAAAGCCGCCCAAAACCCGTGCATGACCGCTCCTTTCCGCAGGCGACGCGGGGTAAGGGCAGGTGACGGTGGCGTTCCTGCTTGGCTAGATTATGTCATGCACGGACTTGAATGTCTAGTTTACGCTATCAGCGAGTTTGCGTTACCTTTTGCAGGTTGCGGGGCCGGTCGGGGTCGTAGCCGCGGGCGCGGGCCAGCGCCTCGGCGAAGGGGTAGAAAGCCTGCACGGTGAGCACGCTGTCGAGGACCGGATGAAAGCGGCGCGGCAACGGCAGGGGGGCGTCCGCCAGCGCCAACGCCTCGGGCTCGCTGCTGGCCACCGCCAGCTCGGCTCCCTTCTCCTTGAGGGCCGCCAGCAGCTCCACCACCTGCGGATAGGGCCGGTCGTAGGGGGCCAGCGTCAGGATAGGATAGCCGGGTCCGACGATGGCCACCGGGCCGTGCAGAAGCTCGGCGGCCGAGAAAGCCTCGGCGTGGAGGGCGCTGGTTTCCTTTAGCTTGAGAGCCGCTTCGTTGGCCACGGCGAAGGCGTAGCCGCGCCCGACTACGTAGGCGTCGCCGGCGGGTTCGAAGAGCTCGAGACCGGCGCTCCAATCAGCTTCGGCGGCCAGAGCCATCTGTTCGGGTAGCAGCGGCAGGGCTTCTTCCAGATCGGGCGCTTCTTCCACATGGGCCACTATCTGCGCCAGCGCCACCAGCATGGTCAGGTAGCTCTTGGTGGCGGCGACGCTCTTCTCGGCGCCGGCATGGAGGGGCAGCACTACCTCGGCGGCGTGGGCCAACGGCGAGTCTTCGACGTTGACCACGGCCACCGTCAGGGCTCCGGCGCTGCGGGCGGCGCAGAGCGACTCCACCAAGTCCACGCTGGCCCCCGACTGGCTGAGGGCGATCACCAGGGCTCCAGCGAGCCTGGGCCTGGCCCCGTAGACGGTCACCACCGAAGGGGCGGCGCTGGAGGTGACCCAGCCCAGGCGCGCCTCGAAGAGGTACTTGCCGAAGAGGGCGGCGTGGTCGGAGCTGCCGCGGGCGACGGTCTGCACGAAGGCGGGGGGACGTTTGCGCAAGAAGCGCGCCAGCGAGCGCACCTCGGCGGCGTTCTCGGCGAGCAGCCGCTCGGCGGCCGCCGGCGCCTCGAGCGCCTCGGCGCGCATCAGGCTACTCGCGGACGTAGACTCTTTTTCCGGCAACGAATACCTCCTCTACTTCCAGGTTGGGGTTCAAAATTACCAAATCTGCCTGCGCGCCCTTCTGAATGACGCCCAGGTCGGCCCAGCCCATATAGCGGGCCGCCAGGGTGCTGACGCGGGCGGCGGCGGCCGCCAAGTCGAGCCCCCAGTCAACGAGATTTCGCAGCGCCTGGTCCATGGTCAGGGCGCTGCCGGCAAGGGTGCCGTCTTCCAGGTAAACGCCGTCCTCCCGCTTGTGCACCTGGTAGCGGCCCAGCTGGTAGACCCCCGGCGGCATGCCGGCCGCCGCTACCGCGTCGGTGACCACGTAGAGGTTGGGGATGGCCCGCATGGCGGCGCGGACCGCTATCGGGTCCACGTGCCTGCCGTCGGCGATTATCTCGGCCCAGGAAGCCTCGGCCAGCGCCGCCCCCACGACCCCCGGCTTGCGGTGGTGGAGGCCGCTCATGGCGTTGTAGAGGTGGGTGAAGCTGCGCGCTCCGGCCTCAAGCGCCGCCAGCGTTTCGGCGGCGGTGGCCACGGTGTGGCCCACCTGCGGGCGTACGCCACGGGCACGCAAGAAGCGGATGAACTCGAGCGCCCCCGGCCGTTCCG
>JALVWZ010000414.1:4257-6050 GCA_027023115.1 Thermaceae bacterium | reverse complement strand
GCCGAGGTCCTCTGCCCCCAGGTCACGCACCACTACCACCGGCCAGTAGACCCCCGAGGCGGGGGCGGATAGGGCGGCAACGCCAAGAGCCTCCTCAGCGCGCACCGGGTATAGGTCCGACCGTAGCACCAGCCCGGTGCCATTGGGGTCGCTCTCGAACGAACCCAGGAGCTCGAATTGATAAGGCAGCGACACCCCCTGATCGAGAATGGCTTCGTCGGCGTAGCTTTCGATGGTGTGCCCGGTCGCAAACAGCTCACGCTGGGCCCTCATCACCAAGCTGCGGCGGTCTGGCGCCAGATGGAAGAGAAGCACGTCGGAATCGGGCACATAGTAGCCGGCGGTGGCATCCATCACCAACACCGGGTCCACGCCCGGCCAGGGGCCGCGCATAGCATATGCACTCGCCGCCGGGTCCCACTGCCGCACCCAGACCTCACCAGCGCGCTCGTACGCCACCACGTGCCGCGCTGTTTGGTCGAAGGCCAGACCCAAGTGCCTGAGCTCCTTGGTGTCGTGCGGCAGCGCCGGCACCGGCACCTCGACCCACTCGGCCCCGGTAGGGTCCGAGCCGAGTGCCCACGGCTCACCGGATACCTGCAACTGAAACAGCCGGAGACGACGCTCGCCGCGCTCCAGGATCGCCATCCAGGCGTAACCGAAGAGCTCTTCGAAGGAGCCCGAGCCGGTCACCGCCATCTGTCGCGGCCCCCGGGCCAGCGCAATCTCGGCGAAATAGGCCTTACCGCGGCGAGAGATCTGCGGCTTGAACTTCAAGGCTGGCCCTCCTCACGCTTATAACGCGGGTTGGCGAAGGCCTTGGCCGCCATCTTGGCAAGATAGCGCACGAGCAACAACACCACCAGCAGGAAGCCCAGTTGAAAGAGCCAGCCGTATTCCCTGCGCATGTCGCCTCCTATTGGGCGAGAACCTGAACCTCTACCTCGCCGTCGCCGGCCTCGCGCACTTCCAGCTCGTCATAGAACCAGCTGGGCTCGATGGCGGCGCCGGGCATCAGCACGTAGTCCACGCCGCGCTCCACCGCCTTGTCCTGGATAAAGCGCACGATGGCCTTGGCGCTGCCCACGTTGACCACATGCCCCTTAGTCACTTTCTTGCCGAGAGCTGCGGCGAGATTCACCCGCTCCGAGCTCCCCGGCGTTCCCGGCACCTCTACTACAGTGACGAAAGGCAACACCCGGGGATCGTGCGGGGTAACGTCTGCCGGCACCTGGCCGTACTCAAAGCCCTGCATGACTCGCAGGGCCGCGAGCTCCTGCTTGATACCCTCCAGCTCGCAGCGGAGCGCCTCAAGGGCCGCCTGCGCCTGCTGCTGCAGGGCCTCAGGGTCTAAGCCCAGGGACTTGAGAGAGAACACGACGCACCCCCTTCCATGGCCGCCTGCCCCGCGCTGGCCGCGGGCTCTCTGGAGATAGTGGCGGCGGCCAGAGCCATCAGCAGGCCGTAGGCGATGGCGGTCCCGATGGCCCACCAGAAGCCCGCGCTCAACTGAGAGAAGCTTCCCTTAGTTTTTCCCATGGCGCCTCCCCGAGGGCTTAGGCGTCAACTCCGCTTTCTGCTCGTGCGTGGGGCGGATCTGGGCCAGCGCCGCTTCGATGGCGCTCTTGGCCAGGTCCTTGCGCAGTCCCGGGGCCAGCTTATTGAGCTCTTCGAGCGCCTCGTTCATCTTTGCTTGGGCGCGCTTCGCGGGCGGCATGTTCTCTGCGCTGCGGTAGCGCTCTTCGACTGCCAGAACCGATTGCTTAGCCATCTTGGCCACTTCGTCTGACAAC